>NZ_AYWP01000005.1:0-234409 GCF_000502435.1 Mesorhizobium sp. LNHC232B00 | reverse complement strand
GCGGTAGCGGCTTGCCCATCGCGGTCTCCTTTCAACCGCAATGAATCACGAACTCAAATCAAGGGGAATCCTGAATCCCTTAAATCGCGACACGCTTTAGAGCCGCTTACTTGCAGCCGCCTTGCGCCCATTTGGCCAGCGCCACCTTGAAGCGTGTTCCCAGTGGATGTTGCAGGCGCAAGACAGAGACATCATTGGCGACGAAATTCTTCGCCTGATCGCACAGCCGGGCCTCGTTCCATTCATGGCAGCCGTCGCAGTGCTTGCCTTCCCAGACCGACTTGTCCAACCCCTCCACCGGGCTGAACAGGGGCTTGCCCTTGATCAGTTCGGCGATGCTCTTGCCGTCGATCGCCGCATCGCCGAAGTCGATCGGATGATTGAAAAGGATCGGGGCATCCGACGCCAGTTTGGGGATTTTCTGGCGCAGCACATCGAGCGCAATCTGGTCCTTGCTCTGGCCTGACGCACTAGCCGCGCTGGTGTTGCGCGCATCGGAGCCGCCTTCGGCCTGAGGTGCGCTCGCCTCACCCACGATCAATGGCGCATTGAGATCGACCTTGTGCAGGACGACCTCCGTGGTCAGCGAAACGTTGAGCCAGGGGCGCTGCTTGCCGGCGGTTGCCTTGAAGACGTCACCGGTCACCCGGTTCATCGCCTCGGTGATGGAGACGTTGGTTTCGCCGATGTGCTGAAGCAGTGCGGCGGTGAACGGCGAGTGCTCGCCCGACCCGTCATAGGCGAGTTGATTGGGACTGGCGGCGAAAGCGACGAGCGTGCCGGCGCCACCATTCTCGATCGGCATCTCGGCCAAGCCGCTCATCGCACCATGGACGCCCGCGGTCTTGGCCAGCACTTCGGCAAGAGGATTGTCGCGGCAAGCGTCGAGAAGCACCAGCCTGATGCTGGTCTCGCGCGACATCTGGCGCAGAATGAAATCAACCGACACGGCCTCGAAGTCGAGCGAGGTCTCGTCCTCCAGCGCGGCGTCGACCGGAAGCAGGTAGTTCTTGCCCGAAACCTGCAAGCCGTGGCCGGCGTAGAAGAACAGCGCGATATCGGCACCGCGCACCTGTTTTGCGAACTGGGCGATCGTTGCCTGCGTCTGCGATTTGGTCTGGTTGAATCCGGAAACCACCTCGAAGTCGAGATTCTTCAGGCGATCGGCCATGGCCTGGGCGTCGCGCACCGGATTAGCGAGGGGTGCCGCGTGCTGATACTGGGCGTTGCCCAGGACAAGGGCGACGCGGCGCTCGGCGCTGGCGGCCGTCACAGTCACCAGCAGGGCGAGCACCGCCAGACCGGCGGCGCGATAGAGGCCGCCGCAGCGGGCGATCAGACCGGACCTCACCGCACCCTCAAAGCTTGGTCGCGGAAAACTCGATCCGCCGATTGAGCGCCTTGTTCTTGGGCGTATCGTTGGCGGCAACCGGCCGCTCCTCGCCATACCCGGTCGCCGTTATCTGCGTGCGCGCAATCCCCGCGGCAACAATGGCATCGGCGACCGCCTGGGCCCGCCGTTCGGATAATTGCTTATTCGCCTCCGGCGAGCCGTCGGAATCGGTATAACCGGAGACCTCGACCTTCAGGCCCGGGCATTTGCCGACGACACCTTCGACCTCTTCAAGCAGCGGCCGGCTCTTCGCGTCGAGCCGAGCGCTGGCCGGCCGGAAGTAGATGGCGCCGGTGCGCGAAAGCACGGCGAACCGGTTCAGGCACTCCTCGTCGCTGAAGTTCGCCTTGGCGGCATCGGTGGTAACAGGCCCCACATCAGTCGAGCTCGCCGCGGCGGCCTGGGTGGTGGCCGGCTTGGTGCCGTCGGCGGCGAAGACGAAATCGAACGATACCGACGCGGTGGGAACGATGTTGGTGACATTGGCCGCCTGCTGCAGCTTGTCGACGTTCGGCAACAGGCCGAAATCCTCGACATGGACTGCGACCGGGGCCTCCGAAGCAACAGACACCATGGTGTCGCTGATCATGGTGACGACGACGCTGGCCTCGAGATCCTTGTCGACGCCGTGCAGATTGAGGCGGAATGGCAGCGTTGCCTTCACCCTGCGCTTTGTCGCGAGATCGGCAAATGCGGCGGGATCCACCTTCGCCGTCAGCTCGGCCGTCGGGTATTTGAATGTCTCGAAGAACAGGAAGCGCATGCGCACATTGCGCAGGTCGACGCCGGTATCGACCGAATTGAGATCGAAGGTGACCTTGGCATCGCCCGCCGCGCTAAGCGTGCCGGTGATGTTCCTGATCTTGTTGGTCTCGACGATCGTGTTCTTCTTGACCGACTGGTAGGTGATCACCGAAGCGGCGGGATCGAGCGTCCAGTTCGGCGCGGCGCTGGCAGCTTGCGATCCAAACAACAGCAACAACGCGAGGCCAAGAGCCCTTGCAGCAGCAAGGCCTTTCGACGTTGTCTTCCACCAGAATGCGACGACTTCGAACATGGAACGCCCCCTGCCCAGGACCACCGTATCGACACAACATCAAGCTAAAGCATAGAGCACTCGCGACTGGTTGGCGAGCACTGCTAGAAATCCGAAGAATGCCGAAGTCGGTGTCAACGCATAGCGCAATTCACGGAAGTTTGAGCTGGCATTCTCCGGTCCTACTGCACCGACGAGTGAGCTTTAGGACCGCAATGCTCAAGTCGGCTTTGCGCTCCTGTCGCTGATCTCTGCTTAGCTACATCATAGCTCCGACTCGGCAAGCTCATCACCAGCTATGGCCTCCGGCTGAGCCACCGCCGCCACCGCTGCCGCCAAGAGCGGGAATGACAGGTGGCTTTTCAGGTTCAGGGGCTTCCTCTGCCGATACTACCACTTTCTTGGCGCTCACCTTCTTGCGCTTGACTATTTTTGTCGGAGGCATCGTCCGAAAGACTTTCCGATGCTTCGTTGGCTCTGGCGTTGGCTCAATTTTGGGTGGGAGCGAGGTGCAGCCCACGAGCCCCGTCAGTACGCTGGTCAGAACTGCTCCGATCAATGCCTGCTTCACTGCCCTGCCCACCTTTGCCTCCTCGTTGATTAGAACAAATCCCGACGCGGGTTGGCTTGCTGCCAGACCGCCCTGGCCACCTTGACCAGTTGGTCGTCCAACGAGCCGTTCGCCGCCATCTTCGACTTGAGTTCGCCGCGTAATTGCTTCAGCGCCGCCGTTTTCGCCTTCGCGCCGAATTTTGACAGGCTCGTCGGAGCGCCTGGCAATTCCTTGCGAAGATCAAGTGCTACGGCGAAGGCCAGGTAACGCACCGCTATCGCCTGGTCGGCCTTGTCGCCCTTCTGCATTTCGAGAGCCGCGCGATCATATGCGCCGGACTGATCACCGCGTGCCGTGGCCAACTCGAACAGTCTTTGCGCTTCATCAAGGTTCTGCCCGACGCCGACACCATCCCGATACATGCGGGCCAGGCTAGCCGGAGCGTAAGGCTGGCCGAGATCCATGGCCCTCTGGAAAAGCCCCTGCGCTTGCCGGGGATCCTTCCCGACGCCGACACCGGCCAGGTAGTTGCGGCCGAGCAGGTTCATCGAATACATGTCCTGCCGCTCCACGCCTGCCTTCAGAAAGGCCACAGCACGGGCCGGATCGGCGGTTATGCCGTTGAGGCCCTCGGTGAAGATCGCAGCCAGCTCGTTCATGGCATAGGTGTGACCCATTGCAGCCGCCTTAAGCAGCAGGTCCAGACCCTTGCCGGTATCGGGCTCGACTTCGTAGCCATTGAACAAGGCGCGTCCCCAGGCCATCATCCCGTAAGGATCGCCCTTGTCGGCTGCCGCCGCGTAGAGGCTATTGGCTTGCTTGCGGTCGATGGGCATTCCCGTACCCGTCGCGTGCAGGTAGCCGAGTTCGTAGACGGCGCGCACATGTCCCTTTTTGGCGGCCTCTTCGAAGACTGGCTTCGCGTCCTCGACCTTGCCGGCCGCGAGCAGCGCGCGCCCGAGTTCGTAGCGGAAGCGGGCGACGTCGGGATAGGCCTTCACCGCCGCCTCGCAGGCCTTCACGGCCTCGGTGCCGATTTCATTCGGCAGCAGGCCGGGGACGACGCCTTGCAGGTCGAGAGGCTCGCCGGCGGCCTTGTCGCAAGGATCGACGCGTGGCGACAGCTTCATGGTGGCGGGCTTGGATGAATTGCTGTCGGCGCGGATTTCGAAGCCGACCTCGACCGGCTGGGCAGCACCGATCTGGGGTTCGTAGCGCAGCTGGTCGACCTCGTCCGCCATCAGGCTCGACTCCGGCGACAGGGCACGATCAGGCAGGGAGAGGGTCCCGGTTGCCGGATAGCTCGCGAGTTTCAGGCTGACCGTGGGATCGTTTGTCGGGAAGTCCAGCTTCAGCGGAACCGGGCCAACGCCAACCGGGACGCTGATCTCGCGGTTTTCGATCGCCTCGGCGGCGCCGGCGATATGGATGCCCCGCTCCAGCACCTGCTGCTTCTGCTCGGTTTCGAGCGAAGCCACAATCTGTTCGCCTTGGGCGCCGTGGCCATCCCTGACACGGAACACCATGATGCCCCGGGCTTCGCCACCCCAATTGTCATGCGTGGCGTAGGCCAGCATGTCCACCTCTTCGGGCGCACCGGCGCCCTTGGGCACATCCATTTTCAGGCGCGGCAGGTCCACGCCCTGGATCTCTTCGCCGACCGCGACGGCCCTGCCGTCCAGCAGCAGGCGTCCGAGCGCGGGCGGCCTTTCGATGCTGACAGTGATGGAGCCGCCATCGACATCGACCGGTTCCGGCAGGTCAAGGGCAACCGGCCCTACACCCGACGGCACGACCTTCTCCAGAACCGGCGGCAGCGAAGGCCGGCTGGCGCGGCGCATCAGGACGACTTCGTCAATGAGCGAGGAGTTTTCCCAGGGGACCTGCTTGCCGTCGGTGGCCTCGACCACATCGCGGCGCACCGAAGCCATGACCGTGCGTATCTCCTGGTTTGGCGCCAGCGCCCGACGCGAGAATGCGGATGAGAACGGGCTGAGGTCTCCCGCTCCATCATAGGCGACCGCCCCTGGCTCGGTGGCAAAGGCGATCAGCGTATTCAGCGAGCTTTTGACCTGTGCAAGACCGGTGTTGCCGGCCGTGACCAGCTGGTCCCTCAGCCAATAATCCTTGCGCGGAAACGGATTGTTGCGACAGGCGTCGAGGATGATCACCTGGATCTTCGATTTCGCGCGCAATTGCTGCAGGACATCATCCAGCTTGACCGCCTGGACCTCTATGTCGGCCGCATTCTTCAGCGAGGCATCGACGGGGATCAGGAAATTCTCGCCACCAATCTGAAAGCCATGACCGGAATAATAGACGACCGACAGATCGGCGCCGTCCGCCGCCGCAAGGTAGTTGCGGAACTGCTCCTCGAATTGCAGCTTTGTGAGGTCCTTGGCAACGAACACTTCGAAGCCGGCCAGCCGAAACGTCTTGGATACATCGTCGGCATCCTTGTCGGGATTCTTGAGAACGGGGATTTCGCGGTACTCGGAATTACCGATCACCAGCGCGACCCTGCGATCGGCCGACGCATCGAAGGTCGTGAAGGCGGCCACGAGGAAAACCGCGATGAATCCGCAAAGCCGGAGCATGGCAACCGCCTCAACCGCCGCGACCTGACGACCACAAGCTCCCCAGATTGCGGTATCAAGGTCTGTTGAAGAACTCACAATCCGCCGAAACAGCAACAGGAAAAAGACCGAAAAACCGTCGCGGCAGCAGGCACCTTCCTCATCCGAATGTGCAAAGTACCTCAGAGCAGACCCATCCGCAATGAGTGACCAACCGCACCGGCATTGCCGTCCGCATCCGACGACGGGGTGCAGTGAAGTCGGAAGGCCTCGTCATGGGATGGCCAAAGACAAGACGAGCGGCAATTCCATTCCGAGCTGCCGGCTGCGCCAGATTGTCGAGGAAAACTCTCAAGCCATGCCGGCAGGCAGCGAGTGATACGGGATTCTAATATCAATCCATCGCTGCTGGTTCACCCGCCTAGTTGCACGTCATTGTACGCCAAAGCGCGACACGATTCTAAGGGCGCTTTACATCAATGCCTAGCACGTTCAGCGTTCAGCTTTACCGCCATCTTTTGGGAAGGCGCCTGATACTGGAGGAATGGGTAAAAGCGCAGGCTACAATGCCCAACACGCACTATCGCCGCTGTTCCCCTACTCGCACTCGATTGTTTCTAGCCCAACAATCTCATTGATCTAGTTGGGTTTTTCTTGCCTCGCGGCTTCCACCATCAGCTCCTCGTCATCAAGAACGATAGGGCCGTCAGCGTCAATCGCGAGTTCCTGGCCGGCGCGTTCGAACTCCCATCGGTAAAGCTTGCCGCTAGGCATCCGGTGGCCAATGCAACGATGGCGCTGCAATTCCTCCGGGGTTTCCGGCTTGCCCAAGCGATCGAAATAGGCGGGCGAGGCTACGCATGTGAACGTCAGCGGGCGTGCGAGCGGCACCGCGATCATGTCCTTGGGGACCGAGCCGAAGAGACGGACGCCGGCATCAAACCCGCCGGACACGATGTCAATTACGACCCTCGACGACGATGTCCACGGTCACGCTTGGATGGCGCTGCGCCATTTGGGGAAGAACCCAGCGAACGAGAAGCCCAGCCACCACTCGAGGTGCGTTGATCCGGAGCATTCCCGCAACATTGCCCCGGAACCGCGCGATGCTGTCGAGCGCGTCGTCAAGTGATGCGAGTGCCGGCTGAAGGCGGCCAAGCAGTTGGAAATCGGCCTCCGTCGGCGAGACGCTGCGTGTGGTTCGATGCAGCAGGCGCACGCCCACACGATCCTCGAGCGCTCGTATCGCATGACTCAACGAGGAAGGCGCCATGCCGATCTCGTCCGCTGCGCGGCGGAAGCTACGGTGGGTGGCAACGGCCACGAAGGCGGTCAGATCGTTGAGCGACGGGCGGGACATTGCTGGGGATTTTGCAGCATCCCACGCCGATTTCAATGGCTAATACGCGTAATGCGATTGCCCTATCTCCGCTCGTATCACTGAGATCCTACGGTTCCGGCGCGCCGCCGGTCCGCTCTCATCACCAACACAGAAAGGAACACGAATGCCTGCACGTGACGCCATATTTCCGGCCAAACGCCACGCGTTATACGATATTCATCAATACTCAGCGGCCATTCCGGCGATCTTCTCTTCGTATCGGGTCAGGTCGGCAGCCGCGAGGACGGGTCTCCTGAGCCCTCATTCGAGGATCAGGTTCGGCGGGCCTTTGCCAATCTGCGCTCCCGTGTTAGCGGCCGCCGGGTGTAGCTTCGATGACGTTGTCGACGTCACCACCTTCCACACTAAACCGGACGAACAGATCGAGATGGTGCTGGCCGTCCGGGCCGAAGAGATCGGCGCACCACCCTATCCGAACTGGACGGCCGTAGGTGTCAACTGGCTTGCCGGCTTTGATTTCGAGATCAAGGTCGTCGCCCGCATCCCTTTGGCGACCAGCGGCCGGTCATCGGATGATCTCTGATCCTTCGCCCAGCTTTTCTGTCAATCGCGATCGTTCCCAATCACGCCGGAGCCGCAGGTGAGCAGAAGGTGAGTGAAACACTCTTTAGCACCAGCACGTGGTCAGTTCGGCCGATCAGGTCCCGGGGACATGCGGCGCACAGACCCCATCTCCCCTTCGAGCCGAGCGGATAGTCCTCCGTCAGGAGTTCGAAAAGTTCACGAAACAGGCGCATTCTGTTGGGATTCCTCGTACGAAAGCGCCGTCACGAGCTTGATGGCTTCGTTCCAGTGTCGCGCCACGTCAGCACGGGTGATGGTGCGGTCCGGTCGGTAGGCTGCCAGATCGCCCGCAAATGCCTTCAGGTCGCGCAACACAGACGCAATGTGCGGCCATGGGAAATCCGTCGGATCGCCGATGTCCCGGTCGGCGCCAACAATCATCTCCAGCTTTGCGATGATCCCAGCGAGCGACAGAGCTGCAACGCTGGGGATAGCATCCTGAAATTTGAGTGCCTCGGTCATGGCAAACACCTCTGCCTCGCGAGCCACCGGATATTCGGCGCTCGCATCCGGCGCGGCCACCGACATCCGCCAAGACACGAATTTGCCTGAGGTCAATACCGGAATTCCGGTATTGGCCATCATTCGTTTCTCTAAACGTTGCTGCACCCGACACAACAGCAATGAGGCATATCGAGCTTGGCGCCACTCGCTCCAGAGACCTAGAGCCGGGTCTACTGCTTGCCGTTCGGGACCCTTCGGCTTATCACCTTGCCGGTCGATGACGAAAGGCAAAGTCGTGGTATTGTCGGAATCAGCCATGATCCGAGCTCCAGACAGCTTTGGCGTGGTCAGGCTAGGCACGGTGCGTCAACACTGCGTCTAGCCGCACCCCCGACAACCGGCCAAGGGTATCCACTGATACCTTTGGACCATAGCGCAATGATCTAAAGGGATCAATAGAAATTGGTGACAGCAGCACAAATGCGGGCGGCCCGAGCTTTGATTGGCCTATCACAATCGGGGCTTGCCAAGCGGGCCGGCGTTTCAATTCCTACTGTAAAACGCTGTGAGAGCGACAGTGAGCGCGTCGCCGCAGTCTCTGCTGAAACCCAAGACAAAATCCGTCTCGTTCTTGAGGCAGAGGGTGTGGAATTCACTAACGGCAATCATCCGGGCGTCCGATTGCGGCGGCCCTGACCGACGAAGCAGCGGGAATAGAGTTCATCCCAGAGAACAGCGGCGACCCAGGTGTTCGTCTGTCTCGCAATCAGAACTGACGCTCTTTTCGCCATGAGACAGGATCAGCGACCCACCGATTGATATCGGATTCCCGCCAGCCCGCCCCGTTGAGGCTTATCTTGAACTGGGCAGGGAACGTGCCTTCGGCGATCTTGCGATAGATGGTTGAACGGGACAGGCCGGTCCGGGCAAGGACGGTTTTGAGGCGTATGATACGATCCGGCTCGGACATTGCCTGCACCTCACTTGTTCTTGCTGATTTCTGCAGGGACAGACAGGACGAACCCATGCCGCAAGCAATCAGGGTTGTCGCTTCCGCCGGCTGCGGAGTGGAAACGGCGGCAAATCGGATGCCTTAGATTCCAATGCCCCGGCCCTTACCGATGCCATGGCTGAAGGCCAGTTCCGCGCCCAAGCGACGACCCGAATCCACGTTGATGCCAAGCTCGTGTTTGCGGTTTGCCAGCAGGGATTCAAGTTGCGGGTCGCGTTCGAGGCTCTTGGCCATATCGGACATGGCCAAGCGGGTCGACTTGTACCCGGACATGTCGCCGGCCTGATATTGCTCCCGTCCCGTCCGGTCGAGCTTTTGCCAGCGTTCCACGAAACGGTCGGCGCGGCGGCCGGGATCGGTGTCCATCCCGGTGCGGATTTCGGTTTCAAGCTGGAGAGCAAGCACGATGCGGTTGACGCGGCCGGCCCCCGCTTCGCGAACCAGCTCGGGATTTTTCACATAAGCCGCTTCGGCATCGCGCCAGCCATGCGGCCGCACCTTCTCGAAAGCGCTACGGGCTTCTTTTAGTTCGCGCATCTGGTCGGGACTGCCCTGCCCGTCCGCGTTTGCGTTGTGCAACATCGCGTCGAGCGCGCGCGCGTGACGCACAAGCGCTTTCGTGCGAGCGCTGCGCACCGCCGCTTCCGCGACCACCGGCAGATTCGCGTCGCGCGGCACTCCCCTGGCAGAAGGATCTTTTTCGGGCGCCCGGACTGCATCTCCGATCCGCGCCCCAACATATTCCCTTCCCGGACTACGCCGACTGTCCTGGCCAAGATCGGAAGAGCACACGNCGCCATGTCCTTGGCACGGTCCCGTGACAGCGTCCGGACGAGGCGTTCTCTAGTGGCAAAGTCATCGCCGCCGTAATGCAGCTCCATGCTGTCTCGATGTCGCGACAGGGCGACGTAGCTGCCATGCGCATCCATTCCCGGCGTTGCGAGCACGTGGGACCGCTCGACGGTCATGCCCTGAGCCTTGTGAATGGTCGCGGCGTAGCCGTGGTCGATGTGCGCGTAGTCTTTCAGGTCGAAGCGAACCGATCTGTCCTCATCGGTGCGAACCGTCATGCTCTGTGTGCTGACCTCCTCCACGATGCCCAGCGTGCCGTTCTTGACGCCGAGCCCGCGCTCGTTGCGCAAGAACATGACCCGGTCGCCGCTGGCGAAAGCCCTTGCACCGCGCTCCACATTCACCTGAACCTCGTCGCCCAGATCGCCGACAGCGCGCATGCGCTCGCGCGCTGCCTGATTGAGCGCGCGAACCTCGTCGTTTGTATGAGTGAGAATGATCCGGCTTGCTTCTGGCTCAGCCTGTCTGTCGCGATCCCAGCGATCGACCAGATTACTGCGCGCCTCGTCGCGCGTCGCGGCCTGGTGCACCATGCCTTGCACGTCATAGGCGCTGATCGCGGCGCCGATCCTGCCGGTTGCCAGATCGCGCGTGGCAGCGCGTTGCCAGTCCTCGCGCTGCCGACGCACCTGGCCGATTTCGACGCCGCCATGTCGCTCGTGGATAGAGCGGAATGCAGCGCCGGCTTCGATCGCCTGCAACTGCTGCGGATCGCCGACGAGGACGACTTTCGCGCCAACGCCGGCCGCATGGGAAAGCACGCGCTCCAACTGGCGCGTGCCGACCATGCCGGCCTCATCGATNTTTCGCGCCAACGCCGGCCGCATGGGAAAGCACGCGCTCCAACTGGCGCGTGCCGACCATGCCGGCCTCATCGATCACCAGCACATCGCGGGCGGTGAGAAGATCCCTGCCGTGTCCCCAGCTATGCTCCATACTGGCGATGGTGCGTGACGGGATGCCTGATCCGCCTTCCAGATTCTCGGCCGCAATGCCGGAGAGTGCGGCGCCTCGAACCTCGTAGCCGGCCGCTGCCCATGCCTGGCGCGCAACGCCCAGCATGGCGCTCTTGCCCGTTCCGGCAAAGCCAACGACGATACCAAGACCGCCACCATCGGTGATATGCGCAAGCGCATCGGTCTGCTCGCCTGAAAGGACAAGCCCGTGTTGCGCAGCCCGCGCCAGTGCTGCCTCGCGATGTACATCACTCACCGCGTGGCGCTCGTCCAAATCGATACGCTCTGCCGCGCGGTGAAGGCGCTGTTCGGTCTCGATCATCTGCCTTGTGGTGAAACGGTCTTCGCCGCGTCCGTCCTTGCCGAGTTCGACCAGATCGGGCGCGTTGCCGATGGCTGCCACGACCTCGTTGAACTGCTCCACTCCGTCGCTGTGGCGATGCGCAAACTTCGCAATGTCCTTTCGGGTGAAGGTCGACTGCTGATGGGTGATGGCATCGAGCGCCACGGATGGATCGGCAATGATGCGCGCGCCATTGTTGCGTGCGATCTCGCGATGCAGTTCGGCGCGATCGGCTTCACTGTCGCCAGCAGCAAGGCCGCTGCCCTCGATGCGCTGGGCCGGTGCACCAATCTGCGTCTGCGGTTCCAATGAAATGCCCTGCGCTTCCAGACTGCGATGATCGATGCGGGCGTCGATGTCGAGTTCGGCCAGGCGTTCATTGGCCAGTTCCGCCCACCGCTCGCGCCAGCGTTCGACCAGTTCGGTGCGGTTCCAGTCGCGGACCTTGGCACCAAAACCATTCTCGTCCACGGACCGCATGGTGAGCATGACATGAGCGTGCGGCTTGGGGCTGCCATCCTCCGCCCTGTCCCAGTGCACATTGAGATCGGCGACCATGCCCTTGCTGACAAACTCGGTCTGAACNCTGCCATCCTCCGCCCTGTCCCAGTGCACATTGAGATCGGCGACCATGCCCTTGCTGACAAACTCGGTCTGAACAAAGTCGCGCGCCAGTTCGATGCCCTGCGCCTGGCTGAGTTCGCGCGGCAGAGCAAACTCCACCTCGCGGGCAAGCTGGGCATCCTTGCGCACCTCGAACGCCTCGACNATAGATCGCCATCGCGACCAGATCATTTGCACGGTCTATGCCACGTCGGCACGACGTATAAGCGCGCCCTCCCTCGAAAAAATCTCGGGATGGACCAGCCCGTCCCGGGCTGTCTCGGCAACCCTGAAGCCTTCCGGCAGGCGCTCCCCTATCATCCTCCGATCGACAACCGATGGAGACAGCCATGCGGAAACCACGGGACTTCGACGCCGAACTGAAGGCGCTGGAAGACAAGGCGCGAGAACTCAAAACGCGAAAGGTGCAGCAGCTTGGCGAATTGGTCATCGCCACCGGCGCTGACCAACTCAGCAGCGAGGAACTGGCCGGTGCGCTGGTCGCAATCACTGAGACGAAAGATGCCGCAAAGCGTGAGGCATGGGCTAAGCGTGGGGTGATGTTTTTCGAAAACACGTCCCGGCGAACTGCTCCGGCATCTCAGCACGACCTGCGCGGCGCTCCAGCGCAACAGGGCGGCCCACAATCGCCGGCAGGCGGTACAGGCTCGCAATGACATGCGCACCTGGCAGGTCGACCGCCGCAAGCGCACCCGGCATCTGATCGAACTCGGCGGTCTCATCGTCAAGGCAGGCATTGTCGAGCTCACCAATGACGATCGCGCTACCATCTACGGCGCGCTGCTTTGGATCGCCGACAAGCTGCAAAGGGATGAAGGCGGTCATGCGCGGCACTTATGGGCCGCGAAGGGAAAGGCGGCGTTCAATGCGGAACGGCATGAAGAGCGGATGGGACGGCGAACTTAGCCACAGTTGGCGCGAGCAGCGGCCGGCACGAAGCCCTAACAGCAGACTTCCGCCGGTGCGCCATCGCCGACGCCGCAGTCAAGAGCTTGCGCAGGAAGCTTTCGCGGTCTTCGTCGCTACCGGCGACAATCTTCTCTCGCGAGCCGTGCCAATGTCGGCTGTCCTGAACCAGCGTTGAAAAATCTTCCGCGAACGGGTTACGTGGATCTTTCAAAGCAATATTTATTATGACCGCAAGATCAGCAGTTGAGTTTGCCATTGAAGTGCCGTCTGGCGACTATGGCTACCACAATCCGCGATCAATATCTGGATTCCCCTGTTCCTAGCGAATTCGAGGTGAAAGATTCCCAGCTGATGTCACATTCGCCGATCCTGAATCGTCATGTCATTGGGAAACGAAGGAAGGACCCCAACATGACTGTCAGACTCGATCCTATTGCCGCTGCACCCTCCCTCATCAGGGAATGGCAACGCAGTTCAGTTGTCCTTATGTCAGGCTTTGATTCAAGTATAGCGGAGCTCGTAAAGATCCGAGCATCGCAGCTCAACGGTTGCGCGAACTGCATCAATATCCACACCTATATGGCTCGTCAAAATGGAGAATCTGAGGAGCGGATCAACCTGATCGCAGCATGGCGGGACGCGCCTTGTTACAGCGATCGAGAGCGCGCTGCGTTGAGCTGGACAGAGTCTTTGACTCGGCTCTCCGAGGATCACACGCATGTGAACGCTTACGAAGAGCTCAAAGCTCACTTTACGGAGGAAGAGCAGGTCGCGCTCACCATGACGATAATCGTTATCAACGGCTATAACCGCATTGCTGTCGGGTTCGGCGGCTGGGTCGATCCGGCCACAATCAAGGCACAGGCGGCCGCAGCAGCTTGAGCGGGAATCAGGACATGGCGGATGCGGCAGCGACATTCAAGCTGCTGCATCCGAAACTCATACGCGTCGCTTACCGCATGCTCGGTTCTGTCCATGATGCTCAGGACATCGTTCAAGAGGCCTTTGTCCGATGGATGACAAGCGACCGCCGCGAGGTGCGTGAGCCTGAGGCGTTCATGCGTCGGACAGTGATACGTCTGTGTCTGGACGTGCTTAAATCAGCGCGTCACCGGCGCGAAACATACCTCGGACCGTGGCTCCCCGATCCAATTGTCGATGAGCGCGAAGAAGATGATGTGACATTGCCGCTCATGTTGGCCCTCGAGCGCCTGACGCCTCTCGAGCGCGCGGCCTTCTTGCTGCACGACGTGTTCGGCCTTGGCTTTGATGAGATCGCCTTGACCATCGAGCGGGACGCTGCGGCCTGTCGTCAGCTCGCGGCCCGTGCTCGTGCCCACGTCCGCGGAGCGACACCACGATTTCAAATCGAAAAACAGCGCGGCCTCGATATTGCGCAAGCATTTTACGCCGCGTCGCGCAGCGGCGATTTGACAGCGCTGGGTGAAATGCTCGCTGCAGATGTTAGTGTTCATGCCGACGGTGGCGGCAAGCGCCCGGCGGCAATCGCGCCCGTCGTCGGGTTTGAGGCCGTTATGAGACTTCAGGCTCAGCTTGCCAGCATGTTCGGCCCGGACGAATCCCGACTTATTCGCCTCGCATTCATTAGTGGACTACCTGGATTCATCACCCAAGAAGCCGATGGCGAATTCTCGACGACCGCGCTCGATATCGAAGACGGAAAGATCTCCGCGATTTACGTCATTCGTAACCCAGACAAGCTCAAACACCTGCATTGAGCCACTCTGACGGAACGTTTGGTGAGACCGGTCCTGAGGTTGCAGCTGCTGGTGCCATGAATCAAACAGTGATCATAAGGCCGAGCGATCAAGCGCACCAGCAAAGGCCAAAGTCGCAATTCAACTCGGTCCGCGAGTCCGATTCAAATCCTGAATATTTTGCGCGGCCGCATCTGCACCGCCAGCTCGGCTATGTTAGAGAACTTTGGAGCAAGCCCTGAGAACAGAGGTCGTCATTCGAGACGGTCAATTCTGCGACGCCGAACTCCTCTGGGACTTTCTCGCGATCGCTGCCGACGAGGCGAATGCGGTGGCGGCCAAGAATGTCCCCGTAGTCGCCTGCCATCTTGAGGAATGGCTACGGCCAGGCGACTTCGGAGTCATCGCCGAGCACGAAGGCGTACCTATCGGCGCCGCATGGGCTCGGCAATTCTCACTTTCCGAGAACCCAGTCTGCTATGCCAGCGATCGCACGCCTGAGGTTTCCATTGGCGTGATCTCCGAATTGAGAGGCCTCGGTGTCGGCCTCAAGCTTTTACAATGCCTGGAAGTAAAGGCGCGTCGGCTTCGTCTCGACGGCCTCTGCCTTAACGTTCGCGACACAAACCCGGCGCTTAAATTGTATGAACGGGCCGGCTACCGGCGGATCGATGGCGCACGCTTCGCAAATCGCATTGGAGGACTGTCAATTTGGATGCTGCTCCAGTTACGGTGAGGCTTATCGGGACGGCTTCACCCACAATGCTGATCCGTAGCCAAGCGGGGCAACTCAATTGCTACTTGGGCCGATCATGCAGCGGCCAAAAAAGAGGGTCCGGCAATGCTTAAACCAAGATATGGCCGGCACAGACGAACGTGTTGCGAGCCTCCTCCAAATCGCTTGACTTCACCAGCCCACGCAAACTCGCAGAAAGCGTCATCCCGACACGATCAGCGCTGAAAGATAAAGCCCGACACCGAATGAGGCATGCGCTGCAAAACTGCGAAACCGCGATGTCCAGGGCCTGGGCGTGCGTGACCCGGCGATTCCAACGCCCATGCCTGGCTGCATAATGTAGAACGGGGCGACGATGCTGCCGATGCCGACGACTAGCGCCGGACCCAGTGTCGGATGCCGCAGCCATCCGGTGCCCCAAATCGCGGCCAGACAGGCCGCAAAAACGACGCCGATGGCGTAGTGTGCGACCCAACCCAAGGGCGCTTCTCCCGGGACTGGCTCCGCCTTTCCAATGCTCTCATGGGAAAAGCGACCCTTGGGGAAATGGCCGATCCAGCGCCCGACAAGGCGATAGTCAAGCGACGAAACGCCGAACAAGCGCTTCTGGACAAAAGACCAAATATCCATGACCGCCGTCGCGCCAAAACCGACTACGACGACAGCGGTGAGAGTCCGAATAAGCTCGCCTTGCATGCGGCCTCCAGAAAGTTGAGCGGTGGTATCACGTCAATCAATAATTTGCTTGAATGATTGCGTGATGATAGAGTTACGTCAATGCCAAATCCTGCGATCACCCTTCATCTGTTCACCGAGCTGGCCGAGATCTCTCGCACGCTGGGTCATGCTCATCGCCTCATGCTGCTCGAGCACATTGCGCAAGGCGAACGACCTGTGGAACGGCTGGCGGAGTTAACGGGACTTACCGTCGCCAACACCTCGCAGCACCTCCAGCACTTGCGGCGCACCGGCTTCGTCGAGAGCCGCAGGGATGGAAAGAAGGTTCTCTACCGGCTGGGGGCTGGCCCCTTGGAGGCCGTTCTGGCGTCGCTACACGGCTATGCAGAGCACCAACGGAACGAGGTGCGCGAACTTGTCGCCGACCCGATGAACCTGAGCGGTCGTCTTGAGTCCATCTCCAATGAAGATCTGCTCGAACGCCTTGCGTCAGGCAGCGTGACCTTGCTCGATGTACGGACCGGCGAAGAGTATGCCTTTGGCCATCTTCCCGGCGCCCTCAATATTCCGACCGAGGAGCTGGAGCGCCGGTTGTCCGAGCTGCCATCCGATCGGGAAATCGTCGCCTATTGCCGAGGACCCTATTGCGTGCTCTCGACAACGGCTGCGGAACTGCTCACCGCGAAAGGCTACCGGGTCCGCCGGCTTGCCGCCGGCTATCCCGAGTGGAAAGCCGCAGGGCTGGGCGTCGAGGTCTAAGCCCCGACGCCCTCCGATCTCAGGCCCGGCTCAGACCTCTGTCGAGAAGCGCCGTCCCGAAAGCGGCCGCCGCGATAATGGCGCCGACCCAACCTATCGACGGCAGGCCGTAGCCCGCGCCAATAGCCATCCCAGCGAGGAGCGGTGCAAGCGTCAGCCCGAACTGGAAGGCGGATGAGTTGGTCGCACCGACCAGCGTAGGCGCGTCTGGCGCTATCATATAGACCCGCCCCCAGACGGCAGGGTTGAGCAGGAAACCCGCGACGCCAAGCAGGAAGACGAGCGCGATGATTGGCCAGAGATGCGCGGCTCCAAAGACGATGGCGATCGAGACCACGACCAGTCCCAGGATTCCAGCCGCAAGCGTGGCAAACGGATGACGGTCGGCAGTTTGTCCTCCTATTGTGAGGCCGACGAGAGCGCCAACACCGAACAGCGACAAAACGAACGGTAGCCATTCGATTGGCAGGCGGCTCACATCGAGCAGTAGCGCACCGAGATATCCGAAAGTGCCCATATAGGCCGCCGTCGTCAGCGCCGTCGTTGCGTAAGCTGCCCATAGCGCTGGTCGCATCATCGCGCGCAGTTCCGCTCTCGCGACGGGTGCGGGACCCTCGCCCGCCTTTGCCTCGGGCACGGTGAACGACACAGCAATCGCTGCGATCACTGTTGCGGCCACCACCGCCCAGAAGCCGATGCGCCATCCGGCCAGGTCGCTCAAGAATGTGCCGATCGGGCCCCCCACGATCATCGCGACCGTTAGGCCGCTGACGACGATCGACAGGGCTTTTGCCTGTCGGCCCGCCGGAGCAAGTTGAACCGCGGTCGCGGCGGCCATGGCCCAGAAGCAGGCATAAGCCAGCCCCATGATGACGCGCGTGATGAGCAGCGGCCAGTAACCGTCGAGCAACAAACCCGCGCTCGTCGCAAGGACGAATACCAACTGGCTGGCAAACAGCGTGCGGCGCCGCGACCAGTGCAACGTCATGAGTGCCAGGGGCGGCGCGCCAACCAGCGCACCGATCGCAAAAGCAGAAATGAGAGTGCCTGCTGTGGGGAGAGAAATCCGCAGGTCGGCGGCAATCCTCGAAAGGATTCCACCCATCAGGAACTCGGCACTTCCCATCGCAAACAGGCTGAGGGCCAGAAAGTAGACTCCCGCCGGGATATGCCTCACCGTCGACGAAGCAGATACTTCCTTATCCAAAGCGGGGTTGTCGACTGCTTGTGCCATGCGAGGTCTCCGAATGTGCAGGATCGAAAGACCGTAGGCTGGCACAAATCATTCAATAGATCAATTGAATGATTTGTGCCATATGCACCCAGCGCTCCCCTGTGTTGGCGCAAGGGCGACGCGGCCGGTTACGGGGCTGCTCGGCGACCAGCCCGCGTCCATGGACAAGTGAAGCCCCAAAAGCCTTGCGCAGTGCACCGCAAGCGTCGGCCAGCGCCTTCTTGCTCGTGTCAAACGGCCAGCGTAGGTGCGCGCGTGGTCCATCCAGCCAACTAACGACTGTTGGCCGTCAACACGCCCACGCCATGTCGATAAACGACCTCGCCACCCTTCCACCCGGTGGTGCCAAGTGGCAGGAGCGCCAGCACGACCACCAAGGCGAACACGACTTTGAATTGTGCGGGCCTGCGGCTCCGCCAAATCTCCCAGATCGCGATCAGCCACCAAATAACGGCTGTGATAATGGCCCAGTTGCGGTGGTCAGCGATCGCTGCAGCCTGAGACGCATGTTTCGAAACGGTCAAGAACGCTTCGATTCCAGCTGCGACCGTGAGCACAGAGATAGCGGCGCGATATCAGGGCGCAAAAGTCGATAAGACGCATGACCGTGCCTCCGACCACTCGCAAAGCCTACCTGGTGTCGCGGCTAGCGAACGCTCCTGGCCCTCGCAGTAAAATCGCCTGCCAGTGTGTTCTTGATGATCCGGTTAATCCTTTCGAGCTGGCCGCCCGTCCATGGATGTTTAGCCTTTGTCGTGCGATGCGCCGCGACTGGAAGCGTTCACGGTTGGCGATACCCTCCTCTGATAAGCGGGACGGCCGAACCGCCAGCACTTGGCGTCACTCATGCCGCTGTTGGTGCACAGTGTGGATCTTGTGGGGGGACAGCTTCGATCAGGCGCAACACATATTTTTTTGGGACATGTCACATTCGATGTGGCTGACTCGTCATGGACAGGAGAGTTTGCATGTAACGGTGCAACGGCCCTCGGACGCGCCCGACGAACGAATACGGGATCACTTGGAACAGCGATTGCGCTCAGTGCCAAACGGTAGCTTTCTCAATCGTATAACTCTGGAGGACCAGCATATGGTCGGCTGGACTACATTGCTTACCTACATAGCAATCGTTCTCGGCTTTGTTTTCATTCCTGGCCCTGCAACCCTGCTCACCGTCGCGCGGGCGAGCAGTTCAGGCACTAAGGTCGGAATCGCGACCGGAGCGGGGATTGCCGCCGGAGACGTCATTCATACCTTCATGGCCATCGTCGGCGTTTCCGCCATCATCGGTGCCTCGGCCACCCTGTTTAACATCGTGAAGTATTTCGGCGGCGCCTATCTGATCTATCTCGGTATACAGGCAATTCTGGCCAAAACACCTTCTGAACCGATGGATGCCCGAACGCTCCCTATCACGGCGTTAAAGGCATTCCAGCAGGCTATTGTAGCCGAGGTGCTCAATCCAAAGACCGCGCTTTTCTTCCTCGCCTTCCTGCCTCAGTTCGTCCGCCGTGAGAATGGCTCGATCGCGCTACAACTGGCGGGCCTGGGAATAATCTTTGTTTTGCTCGGCTTGCTGAGTACCGTGGTCTTTGCAGTCTCTGCAGGGAGCCTCGGCAAATTCCTTCGCCGCAAGCCGACCGTGCTGAAATGGCAAGGCAAGGTCGTCGGCAGCATCTATTGTGCAATCGGGGTGCGGCTGGCTTTCCAGGCAAGATGATAATCAAGCAAAAACTCCCACGTTTTTATGGAGAAATTCACGCATGCGGGGGGTCAAATAATAGGAGGCCGCTATGGCACGCGTTCTTGTCATGGGTGCGACTGGCTATCTCGGGTCGCACATGGTTAGTGAGCTTAAGAAGGCGGGCCACTGGGTACGTGCTCTTTCGCGCCGCAAGGGCGCCTTCGCCAAGGCGGCGTACACTCCTGACGATATCTTTGTGGGCGAAGCCACTCGCCCTGAGACGCTAGAAGGGCTCTGCGAGGGAATCGACTACGTCTTCTCAGCGCTTGGCCGGACCCGACAGAAGGACAAGGCGAGCTTCTGGGACGTGGACTACGGCGCGAACAGGACCGTACTTGACCTCGCCGTCAAGGCCCGCGTTCGGCAGTTCCTGTTCATTTCCGTCGTGCGGCCCGATCTGACAGCCGACCTCGATATCGTGGCCGCGCGGGAGGCGCTGGTGCGTGACATGGCGGCCTCGGGCATCGCAAACACCGTGGTGCGGGCGACCGGCTTCTTTTCCGACATGGATGGATTCCTCGATATGGCGGAGGCTGGGCGCGTCTGGCTGCTGGGGGTGGGAGATAGCCGTATCAACCCCGTTCACGGCGCGGATGTGGCTGAGGCTGCGATCGCCGCCTTCGGCAAGGAGATCAATGAAATCGAGGTCGGCGGCCCCGAGGTTTTGTCTTACGAGGAAATTGGAAAACTCGCCTTCGAAGTGCTCGGCAGCAAGCCTCGGACGACCCACATTCCCCTTTGGATCGTCAATGTCGCCCTGGCGGTGCTGCGGAGACTGAACCGCCGCCAATACGCCACGGTGGCCTTCCTCGCCCGCATGATGCAGCACGATATTCTCGGCCCGCAAGTCGGAAAACGGCATCTGCGCGACGACTTCTGGGCGCGGATCAGCTCTTGACCGAGCTGCCGGATATCCGCGCTGGTCGGCCGCACAGGCCGCCAACGCGGAAAGCTGGATCAAAGCTTTCGGCACCGCCGCAGTCCCAGAAGCATCGACGTTCATTGCCCGTCTATCAATTCCGCTTGCGCTGCTTCCCTGGTGCTCAACGGAGATAGATCGGCGAGCTAGTCGGCAAGATCCACCCACCGGTTGGCATTCGAAGAGGCCTTGGCGGTGAACGGAACGTCGGCACCGGATCAATTCGATCCATCACTGAACCTAAAGCCAGATAGTCGCAAATTCAGCGAAATCGGAAAGGAAAAACATGCCGAAAATCAACATTGTCATCCCGTATCTGAATGTTAGCGATGGCTGGAAAGCCATCGACTTCTACAAGCGCGCTTTTGGCGCACAGGTGAGCAATACCATCGAGAGAGAAGGAGGAAAGCTGGCGCATGCGGATGTCGTTGTAGCTGGTGCACGCTTCATGATGCGGGAGGAATATCCGGCTTTCAACTTTCGCAGCCCCACTGCGATAGGCGGTACCGCGGTCAATCTCTTCGTCTATGTCGATGACGTCGTCAGCTTTACAGATCGGGCCATTGCCGAGGGCGCAACCGTTATCCGTCCAGTCCAAGAACAGTTTCATGGAGACCTTATGGCCGAGCTTGAAGATCCGTTCGGCCACTCATGGTTCTTTGCCATGCACATCTCCGACATGACTGAGGAGGAGCTCACTAATCGCGCAAGGGAAGCCGGTTTGTAATCAGCAACAAACACCCGCGGTCCTGCTATTCGCTTGCTTGCTCGGGCTACGCCTCGTCCGCTGCGCGGCAACCAAGATCCTCGCCCCCATCGCTTCGACGGCTCCTGAGGCGACGAGATTTGCTGCATGGATCGGCCATGAGCCTCGTAAAGCTCGGCGCCAGCACGATGGGGCGCGGACGCCGAAGATGCATTGGCTCGTACTATGGTCCCTTCACCGAGGAGTTTTGGACCGGCAACCTCCTGCAGGCCCGCGCCATCATGAGGTCAGAGGCGGCAGAATGATCTGCGGTTCCAGAAACCGGCGCTGACCTACCTGCCTATCGCTCTCAACCCTTTGCGTGCCGAAGGCCAGATCACGACAAAGGAAAGCAGTGCCGCGCCCAGGCTCACTGTCGCCATGGCCGGTTGCATGTTCGCCTCGCCGCCGAAGACATGTTCGGCCACCAATGGCACCAGTGTCGGCCCGAGCCCGATGCCGAGCAGCGCCGTGATGGTGAGAGACAGCGCAATCGTTGTGGCGCGCATCTCGTTCGGCACGTTTTCCTGCATCACGACGTGCCCAATCACATAGCCACTTATCGAACCAAAGGCCCAGATGGCGAAGGAGAGCGTCATCTGCTGCCCAGTAGCGGCGAAGAACGTCGTTGAGGCTCCTGACATAGACAACAGGCAGCATCCAAGAAGCGGGACGATGCGGGTAGCCACGCCCCAGCGCTGCACCATCCAGTCCGAGAGCGCGCCGCCGGCAAGCGATGCAAGGACCCCGCTGGTCGTGATCGACAACGCGATAAGGCCGCCCGCCTCAAGTGGTGTCATACCATGCGCCCTCTGCAGGAGTGTCGGCAACCAGGAGAGGAAAGCGTAGTTGCCAATCCCGAGGGCCCCCTTGCTCAGGCACAGCCTGAGCACTGCGCCGTTGTCGGCACCAAGTCGGCGGAGTACCCCCGCGAGTGGCAGCAGACCCGAATTGTGCCGCCGCTGCGGCTCGCGGATGAGCAGAAGCAGCGGCAGCAGCAACAGACCCGGCATCCCCACCAGCATGAACATCTGTCGCCACGGCGCCAGCGGCCCGATCAACGCCATCGGCTCCAGCGAGGCGAAAGCCAGGACTACACCCCCAACTAACATTGCGACGCCAGTGCCGAACGTCGCGCCGAGCGAAAATATGCCGAGTGCAATGCCGCGCCGTCGGGAAGAAAAGCTGTCGAAAATCAGGGCCGAAGCTGCCGGGATCAGCGCCGCCTCGCCGAGGCCCACCGCGACCCTCGCTGCAAGAAAGCTCCAGAAGTCGCCAGCCACCCCGCAGGCAATCGTCGCTACAGACCACAGCGCGATGCCGATCATGATGACATTGCGGCGGTTAGCCCAATCGGCGAGCCGGCCGCACGGTAAACCTGCCAGGGCGAAAATCACGGCAAATCCGGCGCCCTGCAGCAGGCTAACCTGAAAGTCCGTCAGAACCAGATCTGCGCGGATGGGATCGACCACGAGATTGATGACGAGTCGGTCGGTGAAGGAAATCAGCAAGGCAAGGCATAGAACGATGACCGTGTACCAACTGGCAGCGGTAGAAATATTCTGTTCCGCATTGGGCCTGTCATCGTCCAATAGAGTGTTCCCCGCGGCACCGTCGCCCATCCTCAAACCCTCGCGCAAAAAGCAACCGGTGGCAAATGGATCGCAAGCCGCGAACGGATCGGCACAAATCAGCTCGGCGACTTCAACGCCTTCAACCTCCGTCACGTGGGCGCAGCCCTCGTACTTGGATTCCTGGTGCGATTTCGAGCAACCGTGCAGCTTGCTCCACGTTCAGCACATCGGGCAGCTTGCGCTGATAGCTCATGGTCACCAGCCCACGCGGGCGGGCACCCAAGGAACACAACGAGCGCTGCGGAAGCGGACAGATTGGTGCATCCGTTGGTGTAGCCATGGCGAGTTCCTCTCGCTCGATATCTCGACGCGCTCCTTCGGAGCGGCAGGATAATCCAGTTCTAGGACTTCTAAATTAGCCCTGTCCGGAGAATGCTGTATCATGAGGATGTTTGCCGATCTGCCGGACCGGACAGCATGCTTTTGTTACTCAACAAAGCCGGGTCTGATAACAAGGGTCACCAGACGCGATATTGCCCTCTCCTGGTGGAAGAGGCTCATCCGTAGGGTGATGGCAGAGCATGGCAGAAAATCGTCACTTGCAGGGTGGAGAGGGAGACAAGAAATGGAAATATCTGCAAGGATAATGATGGCGGCGGCCGTTATCGGCGCATCGGCTTTGACAGCACAAGCGGAGCAGGTGAAGGTCGGAATCTCAGCGGAGCCCTACCCTCCTTTCTCGTCCCCGGACGCATCCGGGAAATGGGTAGGTTGGGAGATCGACTTCATTGATGCGATCTGTGCCGAGGCAAAACTCGACTGTGTCATCACTCCGGTTTCTTGGGACGGGATCATTCCATCGCTGTTGACCGGGAAGATCGATGTCATCATGAGTTCGATGGCGATTACCGACGAGCGCAAGAAAAGAATCGATTTCTCGGACAAGTACGAAGGGGATAGCGGGTATGCGATTGCCGGTCCCAAAGGCGTTTCCATGGATCCGACCCCTGAGGGCCTCAGGGCCAAGGTCCTCGGCGTTCAAGTCGCGACGATCGGGGTGAACTATGCCAGCAAGCACTTCAAAGACAGCTTGGCCGAGATCAAAACGTACCAGACACAAGATGAGGTCAACCAAGACCTGGTCGGCGGCCGGATCGACGCGTTTCTGGCCAATTCGATCGCCGTCGGAGAATTCTTGAAAACTGAGCAGGGCAAAGCCTGCTGCTCGTTCAAGGGCAAGGTGGCCAATGATCCCGATGTCATGGCGCCGGGCGTGGGCGCAGGCTTGCGCAAGGGAGACGTCGAACTCAAGAAGAAAATCAACGCCGCTATCAACGCAATTCGTGCGAATGGCAAATACGTCGATATAACCAGGAAGTATTTCGACTTCGACATTTACGGAGACTGAAGGCACGTTTTGCCTTGATTGGCTCTCCTGCCTGCGCGAGGCGCCATCCGTTGTGACATCCGCGTCCAGCGAGCACAAAGCACTCTTGAGACCGGTTGTTCGTGCCGGCGGTTGCCAGCCGCCAGCAATGCGATCCAGAAATTCAGATAGAAGCAGTCAATCGCCGTCTAGACGCGCGATCGCATGGAGAGGCCAAAGGCGATAAACCCGCCGCCTTGGAATAGAAGGTCAAACGTCAGGATCGCGCCAAGCAGGGAGAGACTTATTGCCGGCCATGCCGCGACCACGACACCGCCGACGATCACGGTGACGAGACCGCTCGCGACCATCCAGCCCCAGCCGTGATGACGAGAGGCCTGTATGCCTGTCACGATTCGCACCGCGCCCGTTGCTATGAGCAAAATCCCTACGACGAGTGAAACACTCACTGCCGACAACAGCGGATTAAGAACCGCGATAGCGCCTGCGGCCGCGTAGAGCAGGCCTGCCAGCAGATAGACGATCCTGTTTCGCCAACCATGGGTCGTGAATGCATGAACAATTTGCATCACGCCGCCGGCCAACATGGTGGCAGCGATGTAGAACACCGAGACGAGGGTCGCAACATACAGGTTCAAACCGGCAATGATGCCACCGATCAGCAAGCCGATACCAAGGACAACAAACCAGCCCCAATTGCGGCGAAGCGTCTTGATGGATGCTCCAAGGGAGCGGTCAGCAGTGACGCCAGACATCCTAATGGTCTCCTTTCCGGCAGAAATCCGATGGGCCTTATGGTTCCATTTTGATTGGGAGATGTATTTCGGCATCGCACGATGCATGCCAATCCCGCACGATCGCGCTTATTCCGCGCCAGCGATAAACGGATCTATTGGACAGCGCTCTCCACCGTGGTCTTGATCCACTGCTCGACGGTCAAGCCCTTCTTCTTCGCAGCGTCAGCTGCCAGCTGTGCGACGGTCGGGTCGAGTGGCACGTTGTAGATGATGTCTTGGACATTGTCGGAGGCGAATACCTGCCGTCTGGCGTTCTGGGCGAACGCCTGAACACGCTCTACCATCTGATCATGGCTTAAGCCGGCATCGGCGGAAACAGCGGGACAGTAGTAGGCGAGGAGATGATTGATCGTGTCACCGATGGACATGCCATGCTCGCGGAGCAGCCAGATTGCTGATTGCAGCTGACTGGGGTGCTCCAGCGAATACCCCTTGGGCACCAGGTGCTCGACGTCGGCCTCCAATGGCGATGTGCCAAGATCGCCCGGGTTCGGGCATTGAAGCCCCTGAGCATGAACTTTATCGACGGCTGCGGTATTTGCGAGAAAGCCAAGAGCACACACACATGCGAGAATATTTCTTCTCATGATCGTCTCTCCATGAAGGGAATCCGGTCGGCCTGCGCGGCTGATCGAAGTCCGAACTGCAGCCCCTCGCCTCGTGCAGGTGCAAGACGACCTCATCCGCGGAGCGTCAACTTCCCGAGCCAGCATAATAAGCACTGACGAGGGCTGCGAGTACAACTAGGAAATGATCTGAAAATACTTACATTTTCCGTTTTTTTCGATTCTTTACTACTGATGCTTGCAGCACTCGCCTATGTTGGCGGAGCAACCCGCTGGAAATGAGTCCAGCGGTCGCGAACGCAGGAGCCGATGATGCAACCCCAAAGGAAAATTGCGCTCGTAACGGGCGGAAGCCGCGGCCTCGGCCGCAACACTGTTGTCAGTCTTGCGCATCGCGGTGTGGACACGATCTTCACTTACAATTCGGCGCGCCGGGAAGCCGAAGCTGTCGCGGCGGAAGTTGCCACGACGGGTTGCAAGGCCATCGCTCTCCAACTGGATGTCGGACAGGCCTCGACCTTTCCAGTATTCGTGCAAAATGTTCGCGACAAGCTTGCCGAATTGGATGCCGAGCGCTTCGACTTTCTTGTCAACAACGCCGGCATCTCGCATCACAATTCGTTCGAGAAAACGACGCAAGACGAACTCGACACGCTCTATCGGGTCAACTTCAAAGGCGTGTTTTTTCTCACGCAACAACTGTTGCCGCTGATAAACGACGGCGGTCGGATCATTAACCTGTCGAGCGGCCTGGCGCGCATAATCGTCCCCGGCAGCGCCCCCTATGGCGCGCTGAAAGGGGCGATCGAGGTCCTCACCCGTTATCAGGCCAAGGAGCTGGGTTCGCGACGGATCACCGTGAACGCGGTCGCTCCGGGAGCTATTCAAACGGATTTCAGCGGAGGCATGGTCCGGGACAATCCGGAACTCAACAAGCAGGTTTCGGAGATGACCGCGCTCGGGCGAGCTGGTGTCCCCGATGACATCGGGCCGATGATAGCATCGCTCCTGTCGGAAGACAGCCGCTGGGTCAATGCGCAGCGCATCGAGGTCTCGGGCGGCATGGCGATCTAATGACAGGCGTGAACGCGCGGCATTTCAGGGACGCAAAGAGGCCGATATGGAACTTCACCTCAAAGGCAGGACGGCGCTGGTTACGGGCGCAACGGCAGGGATCGGACTTGCTGCCGCCAGCATACTGGCTCGTGAGGGAGCCAAGGTGATCATTGCCGGGCGCGACCGCGCCAGGCTCGATGCTGCCGTCAGCGAAATCCGCTCGGGCGCCAGTGGCGAGGTGATCGGGATCGTCGCGAATGCCGCCACCAAGGAAGGCGCGGATACGATTACCTCCCGGGTTCGGGAAATCGACATCCTCATCAACAATCTCGGCTTCCATGAGCTTAAAGCGTTTACGGCCATTGCCGATGAAGACTGGCTTCGTTTGTTCGAGACCAACGTGCTCTCGGGCATCCGTTTGGCGCGCTGTTTTCTCCCGCTCATGCTGGAGAGGAATTGGGGGCGGATCATATTTGTCTCCAGCACCACGGGTATCACGACCCCAGGCATGATGGTTCACTACGGCATGACAAAGACCGCGGAGCTTGCGGTCTCGCGCGGCCTTGCCGAACAGACGAAGGGCACAGCCGTCACCGTCAACGCCGTCCTGCCAGGTCCGATACGCGGCATGTTGAGCGACATCCGAACAATGCTTGGAGGTTCGGAAGCGTCCGATGCGGACGTGGAGAAATCATTCTTCAAGACCCACTACACGACGTCGCTCCTACAACGATTGATCGAGCCTGCCGAAGTGGCCGACCTGATCGCATTCCTGGTCAGCCCGAGAGCCGCGGCGATCAATGGTGCCGCCCTGCGCATCGATGGTGGTGCAACACCCACCGTCCTGTGACGAAAGCGATATTGAAGATTGGATCTGCTGCTGACGGGATTATCGACCTTGCACAAGACAGGACCGATCGCGCTTTTTCCCGACCACCCTTTTTTATGACGCCACACAGGAGGGCGCCACGAGATCGGATCTCGCTGATCGGAACGGGATTTTCTATTTCAGGGATGCCAGAATGCGCCCGGCATCCTCGAGATCCCGGGTACCAGTTCTCTCCGAATATGTCTCGAGGATTGGTTGCAGCGTCTCGAACGCCTCCGCGCTCCGTCCGCTGCCTATCAACAACCGGGCCAAAGGAACGGCAGCTTTCAACTGCCAACCGATGGCTGCCTGGGCTGCCGCAAGTTCGATGGATCTTCGGAAGGCCGACTCCGCCGCATCGATATCGGGAAAGTGCACTTTGAGGATAATTTCTCCTTGCGTTCGATGAAGAGAAGGTAGCCACAGTTTCTGACCCATGCCCTCGGCCGAAGAAATTGCTTCGTCTATCGTCGTGCGAGCTTCGTCATGCTCGCCACAATAGACAAGTGCCTCAGCCAACGCCCGGGATACGGCGGGAATGGTAAGACCAAACCGCTCTCGATGAAGTATGTCGAGCGCCGGTCGCAGCACCTCCACCGCAGCCGAAGCCTCTCCCGTCAACAGGAGCCACTCCCCCTTCAGCGACCACGCCACGGCCACGGCGCCCCTGAGCGAATGTCTTTCGGTGTGTGCAATCACGCGTTCAATGTGTTCTCGTGAATTTTCCGTGTGACCACCCCACAGCAGGATGGGAATGGAGGCAGCGGCGGCAAGGCTGTAATTGCCAGGAAGACTTGACCGCTCTGCTTCATTCATCAATCTCAGTGCCATTCCGTTGGCACTCTCGGGAAACCCTCTGAGCCAGAGGCCGCGTGCCAGCGCGATTTCGGCACGCAAATGTTGGTCGTATCCAAAGATATTCACGTCGATACCCCCGACGGTGGCTTCGAGTTCGAACCCACGCTGGCAGTGATCAACAGCCGCGGCCTGGTGACCTGCAAGATGAGAGGCGGCACCAACCATCCATTCAGAGATCACCCTTTCGGCAAGCGATCCACTGCGCTCTGCAACAACCTTGCATCTTCTGGCGGCGTCCAGACTGCCTTCGAAATCGCCGAGCCTCGTCAGGAAGACGCTGAGAGCGGCCAGAAGACGAACTTGCGGCACCCCGCTTTCATCCGTCTCGGAAAGATCCAGTCCGCGTTCTATGGCGTTACGGACTTCCTGGGGATAGCCCCGGGTGTGCATCGAGGACATCGCCAAAGCTTCCTGCAGGCGCAATTCCTGCCAGGATCCCTGGCCATGACCTTCGATTATGCCCAACGCCAGACGGGACCAATGCCGGCATTCCGCGAGCAGCCAGAGACCAATAAACAAGGGAGACGACTCGGCGGCAAGTTCAATGCCGATTGCATGAGAATCCTTGTCGGATAGGCTCCACTCAAGCGCCTTTCGCACATTGCCGATATGCAACGCATGACGCCCCATATCCGTGTAAGAACCTGGCTTGAGGGCAATCGCCTTGAACAGATCCGCAAAATAGCGGGCGTGGCGCCGGGCAATCTGCTGGGGGTCGCCAGTCTCGGCTAGCTTGGTCGCCGCATAGGCCTGCGTCGTGTGAGGAAGCCGATAGAAGACAGTCTTGTCCACCGGATGAACCCAAACCAGGCTCTTGTCGACCAGGCTCGCCACTGTCGCTGGCACACCTGCCCTGTCGCCGTCATCCGCGACCGAGCGCGCCGCGTCCATCGTAAACAAACCCACGAAAGCGGAAAGACGAGACAGAACGCGCTGTTCGTCATCGGTGAGCAGATTGAAGCTCCAGTCGAGCATCGCCTCGAGCGTTTGATGCCGCGCAGGGACGTTGCGCCGACCAGGCAAATGCATCGCAGCGCTGCTCGCCAGCAGATCGGCCACGCCACGGATGCCGTAGGTGCCGACACGGCTGCCGGCCATTTCGATCGCCAGCGCAATGCCGTCGGTGCGCCGGCATATCTCGGCCACGACCGGTGCGTCGATGTCTGTCAGGCCGCCTTCAAATCCACTCGCGATTGCCCGATCCATGAAGAGTTGCACGGCCGCCGTCGATAACGCCTCCGCCGCGGTCGGGACCTCGTTGTCGGGAACCAAAAGGGGGCTTAGCAGGTGAACCGTCTCTCCCTCCGCGCGCAACGATTCGCGCGAGGTCGCCAGCAGATGAAGACCCGCGGCACGGCGAACGAGTTGGCCCGCCAAAAGCGCCGTTGCATCGATAAGGTGCTCGCAATTGTCCAGGACAATCAGCATGCGCTTGTCGGAGACGAAGGACAGAAGCTCCTCGACGAGGTCGGGACCTTCAAGCTTACAGCCCAGCGCCGAGATGACGGCTCCCGGCACCACGCCGGCTTCAGAGACCGCCCCAAGATCGACAAAAGCAATGTTCTCGTCGCCGAATTCTGACCGCATGCGCAGCGCGATCGCTGCTGCTACCGTTGTTTTGCCGATGCCCGCGGATCCAACAATGCTGACAAAACGGCGGCCCAGAAGGAGTTCGCTCAGACTGTCGATCACAGCCTCGCGGCCAATGAGCGAACGAGGCAGCGGTGGCGCTCGGCCAAGGGATCTGGACTCTTGAACTAGAGCAGTGACAGCCCCGGCTTGCCCATCGTCTTGCATGACCGGAGCGACAAAGCTGTAACCCCGCCCGGCGACATTGACGATATAGCGCGCCCCATCACGACCATCGTCCAGGACGCGGCGCAGCGACGCCATTTGCACCCTCACCCCCGCCTCGTCGACAACAACGCCTTGCCATACCAGATCAAGCAATTCGTACCGGCTGACGATGTCACCGGCACGCTCGACCAAGACGATCAGCAGATCCAGCGCACGAGATCCGATCCGCACAGGCTCGCCGTTTCGCAACAACAGCCGGCGAGCAATATCCAGGCGGAAGCTGCCGAACGACACAATGGCGCCCGATGAACGCGAACCAGACCCGCGGTTGAGGTTTCGTGAGGTGGGCGTCATATCGTTTGACATAGGTCACACGTTTTCTGGCAGCAAGCGTTCCTCCCTCACTGTGTTTTCCAGCTATATTATTATGCGAGATTGCCAATAAGCAATGCCATAAAAAGCATCCAGGCTCAACAAGGATAAGACTAGAACCAAATAGATATTTCTCATATATATATTTTGAAAATACACCGTATAGTCGCCAAATTTAGGGAAAAATACTTAAATTGCCTCAATTGCATCGCAAATATTTGGGAACACACTATACGAAAATCTCATTTTCACATAAATGCATTGTTCATTTATAAATGAGAACGCCGACATCGCAAAGCATGGCATTGTTCTGAACAGCGGGTGCCGAGTGGAATTGGGGACGCTCTTCGTCTGCGTGGAAAAGCCAGTGAATTGGCGAGCAAATTTATACTTGCCATCCGATAACTAGTGAGGCGAAACTCGACGTCTTTTTGAAGCAATTTACGGAAGACTTGGGCCCATCCGACATGAGGCAGCGAGACTGTCTTCAAGACCTGCACAACGCGCGGCAGCGGCCGGCGCCAAGCCAACCGTAGCTACAGGTAAAGCCCTTATACCGCGTTCTCGCTGGCAGGCGTGTTCCGTCGGTCATGCCGCGACGAAATGGTCGAATAGAAACTTCTATTTCAGGGAAGCCATAATTCGCTGGGCCTCCGCGAGATCCGCGGAGCCCGATCTTTCGGAATGCGCCTCATAGAGGGGGGCGACAAGCGTCAGAGCATTGGCAAGGCGCCCGCGTTTCATCATCAAATGCGCCAGCGGGATGGCAGCCTTCAACTCCCAAGCCGTGGCCGACTGTTCCCTGGCGTGCTCGATCGACCTTCGCAACGCAACCTCAGCGGCATCAATACCCGGAGAAGGTCCTCTCAAATTTATCTCGCCTTGCGTGCGATACAGATCGGGAAGCCAAAATTTTTGGTTCGTCTCCAGAGCGGCCGAAATCGCCCCGTCTATGGCCGTGCTTGCTTCGCTGTGCCTGCCGCACAGGCTAAGTCCGTTGGCAAGCGCCCTTGAGGCAGATGACGTAACGATCCGGTGGTTCTCAAGATGGAGAACCTTGAGTGCGTGACGTAGGGTGTCCACGCCGGCCGACAGTTCTCCGGCCATTATGAGCCAGTCTCCCTTCAACGCCAGGATCAATCCCGTGTAAGCGAGGGAGTAGCGTTCAGCACAGGCGAGCGCGCGCTCGATATGCTCGTACGACGCTTCAAAATCGCCACTCCAGTGCAGGATTGGAACGCAATAACTTACGGCGACGCAATAGTTGGCCGGGAAACGCCCGCGCGCGCCTTCGTCCATCGCCTCGAAAGCAAGCTTGCGCCCCTTTTGAGGTGCACCTGTGAGCCAAGCGACGCGTGCCAGGGAGAGTGTAGCCCGCAGCCTGTGGTTGTGGCCGAAATGATCCACATCCAAACCCTCAGTCTCGGCCGAAAGCTGGAAGCCCCGTTCTAGATGGCCTGCCGCCGCCGCTTGATCCGCCGCCAGATGATAACCTGCACCCAGCATCCATTCTGCAAGCACGTGGTCATGTCTTGAGTCGCCACGCTCTGCAACAGCGGCAAATCTCCTGGCGGCGTCTAACGCGCCTTCAAAGTCGCCGCGTCTGGTCAGGACGATATTCATCCCGGCGATAAGACGAAGTTGCCGCCATGCGTTCCCTTCGGCATCGGAGAGTGACAGCGCGCGCGCACAAGCATCCCACACCTCTTGTGTCGGCCCTTGTACGTACATCGAGGACAGCGCAAGCGCTTCCTGCAAGCGCACTTCCTGCTCCGGACCGTTGCTTCTGGGCTTCTTCACGCCCAGTGCTAAAATTGACCAGTTGCGGCATTCATCAAACAGCCAAAGGCCGAGGAACAACGGTGCGGCGACCGCCATCAGTTCGACGCCGATCGCATGGCGATCCTCGCAGGAAAAGCTCCACTCGAGAGCTTTGCGGACATCGCCAAGATGCAATGCGTGATGGGCAATGTCAGCATATGCACCGTGCTCGATCGCAGCAGCTTTGAACCGTGTCACGAAATAACGGGCGTGCCGCTCCGCCATTGGTCCGGTCTCTTCGATTTCCGTTAGCTTGGCAAATGCATAAGCGCGCGTTGTATCGGGAAGGCGATACAACGCGGCATCCCCGGCCGGATGGACCCATACGAGCGACTTGTCGACCAGACTTGACATCGTTACTGCAACCATCCAGGCGTCGTGTTCTCCTTCGGCCGCGATTGAGCACGCACCTTCAAGCGTGAAAGGACCGGCAAACACAGACAGGCGTGCCAATACGCGCCTTTCGTGGTCGGCAAGCAGATTGAAGCTCCAGTCGAGCATGGCTTCGAGCGTCTGGTGCCGTGGGGCAACGTTGCGCCTGCCAGTCAAACCGAGCTCCATGTTGCCCGCGAGCAGGTCGGCGACACCGCAGATGCCATACTTTCCCGCGCGGCTGGCTGCCAACTCGATCGCCAAGGCGATGCCGTCCGTACGGCGACATATTTCAGAGACCAATGGTGCATCGATATCGCTCAGTTCCTCATGAAACCCGCCGGCGGCCGCCCGGTCCATGAAGAGCCGCACCGCCGGCGTCGCCAGTGCCTCCAATGCGGTAGGAAGTTCTTCGTCCGGACAAGCGAGCGGGCTCAGCGGATGGACGGTCTCTCCGTCGATACGCAGCGCTTCACGCGAGGTGACCAGCAAACGAACATCTGGCGCTAGCTGAAAGAGCTGGCCGGCCAACACAGATATCGGGTCAACCAGGTGCTCGCAACCGTCGAAGACGATCAGCATGCGTCTGTCGGCGAGGAAGCTCAACAATTCGAGTGCTGGATCGGTACCCCCGATTGTACAGCCAACCGCCGAAACAACGGCCCCCGGCACTAGACCGCCTTCCAAAACAGCACCGAAATCGACGAAAGCAATGTTCTCTTCGTTGAACTCAGTTCGCAACCTCTGGACAATGGCGACCGCTACCGTCGTCTTGCCGATGCCTCCAGATCCGACAATACTGACGAACCGGCGCGCCAGGATAAGTTCGCTCAGGCTGTCGACGACAGCCTCCCGTCCGATCAGCGAACGCGGTGGCGGCACTCGTCCTCTGGATCGGGCTGAGTGAAACACAGCCGGCGGAGGCGGCGGCCGGGGCTGCGAGGTGGCCTCGCGCGTTATGGGAGCGACAAAACTGTAACCTCGGCCGGCAATATTGATGATGTATCGCGCTCCATCGAGATCATCTCCCAAGGTCCGGCGCAGCGCAGCCATGTGCACCCGCACACCTGCTTCGTCGACGACGGTGTCTCGCCATACGAGCTTCAACAGCTCATACTTGCTGATGACGTCGCCGGCATGGTCGACGAGCACGATCAACAGATCCAGGGCTCGAGATCCGATCCGCACAGGCTCGCCATCCCGCAGCAGTAGCCGCTGTGCCCGATCCAGGCGAAAGCTGCCGAACGATATCGGAGCTTGCGCGCCAGCTTCGACATGCGGTGGGGCAAGCAAGACCTCGTCCGTCCGAGCCATCGCTTGATCTGTCATAGCTTCCCGCCCCTGCGGCTGCAGGTTGACGAGAATGTTGGAGGGAATGACAGACCTGTCTTCCGAAAACTCAATGCAGATTGTGAAAATATGTCACTGCTGACACCTGCAGGAGAGCTTGTTGCCGCCGCTGATTGAAGCGGCAATGCGGCCAGCGCCACCGCCGCGGCTGTTGCCTGAAGCGCTTCCCGACGCGAAATTATTGGACCAGTCGAATACATTTCCGACGAATTTCTCGGCCATGAAGGAACACCCTCTTCAACTCGGATGATCGCGAAGAGGATAGTTCCTGTGCCGCCGCGCCACTGTCGCGATATTTCGGGAATTGTCTGAATCTTGCGGCCATCGACGGACAGCGAGACGGCTCAGCGCAAATGCTTAGTGCGGACCCCGTTCAGCGCATTCGATGGCAGGACGCTCGCCCTGTTCGACGGCTGGGATCTGGGGTGACACGCAATTTCATAGTCGGCGCCGGAACTCCCTCGGCGTGAGGCCAACCACCTTGTGGAAATTCGCCGAGAAAGATGAGGGTGTTTGGTACCCTACCACGAGAGCGATGTCGGTGATGCGCAACGTCCGGTCTTTCAGGAGCTTCTTCGCATAGGCGATCCGCTGCCGGGTCAGCCATTCATGAGGCGTACACCCGGTCGCCACGCGGAAGGCCGTGCAAAAATGGAAGCGGCTCAAATTGACCAGATCGGCTAATTCCTGGACCCGGATATCCTGCGCAAAATTTGCCCGCACATAGGCGGTGACGCGCTTGACCTGCCAGCCCGCCAGCCCGCGCCGCGGCCCAGACGAGATCGGCATTGAAGTTGCCGAGTGGGCTCTGAGGAGCTGAAGGCACACAAGATCGAGGAGTTGCTCAACGAACAGGTGCGACATCGCGTCTCCCGAACTGATCTCGTCGTTGATCAACGACATGATCGTGAAAAGTTTGGGATCGCTAAAATTTACGCGGTCGAGCAGCTCGGGCTCGCGGCCATTGCCTACCTGATCGGCACACGACAGCAGGCGACTATGTCCCAAGAAGATATTCGAGACCTCGACGGCACCGTCCGCCCGCCACCGACCATCATGCCCTCTCGGTGCGAATGTTATCGTCCCGGCCACCGCGGGAGCGCGAATAACCTGGCGGCCGATCTTCACCGAGGCCATACCATGCCCGGCGTACTTCGCAGCGATGACATGATCTTTCAGGGGCGGTAAATTGTATTCGAACGGCTCATTCCGCCATCGGCCAACTAGCCGGGTATCGCCTGAAAATGCCTCTGGAAACACGGGTGCCGTAATGCGCCGTTGCAAACGACTTATATGAACCGTCGTGTCCGCAAGCGCTTGTTGTCGCCCCATCTGGGATTTCTCGTGTCGAGCTACAAGAGCCTAGGCCATTGCGAAACACTAGCATTCGTCGTTTCGCCCGAAAACATCATTCAAACAGCTAAACCTACTGTCTTGCGCGAATTGGAGCTTCGAATCGTGGCTGCTTTTCTGCCTGTCGGCAGGTCCTCGGCGTGCCTTACACCGCTTGGTTGAACGTCCTGGGCGGGCCCCGGACGCGCTCTGTTAGCTATGATCGCCATAGGCGCGGCTCTCCTGCTTTTCATTGGACGGCATGTCTCCCATTGCGACATCTCCAACTCGCACCGGCCAGTTAGTACTAAATGAGCAAATCATAAAACAAGGCCCCATTCAACGGGGACTCGCGGACCAAAATATCGCGGAACGGAGCTTCCTGGAGCTCTCTTAGGGTTGCCTGTTGGAAGCTGATGCGCAGAGGCCTGCGATCAGCCTCTCACCAAGCCGCCGTCCACATAGACAGTCTGGCCGGTGAACACATCAGACTCCTCGCTGGCCAGATAAGACAGCATGCCAACCAGATCCCGAGGCACCAAAGTCCGCCTGATCGCCTGGGCCTGCGCCAATTGCTGGAACTCTTCGTCTTGCGATCGACCATTGCTGCCCACGCCGCGCGCAAGCACGCCCGGGGTTCTGGTCAGTCCAGGCGCAAGCGCATTGACGGTAATGCCATGGATTCCCAGGTCGCTTGCGAGCCCGCGCGTGAAGCCGATGATGCCGCCCTTACTGGCGATGTAGTGCGACAGTCCGCTGACGCTCAGGCCGAACGTGTTGGAGGCAAGGTTGACGATGCGACCCCAGCCATTGGCGACCATGGTGGGAACAAATGCCTTGGACATCAAAAATGGGGCATCTAGGTTCAACGCCAGAAGCGTGCGCCAGTCTTCCCAACTGATGTCGGAGAAGTCCTTTATCGGATAGATGCCAGCATTGTTGATCAAGATGTCGACCTTGCCGAACTCGGCTAGCGCCTTGAGCCGGATCATTTCCACCTGCACGGGGTCGGTGACGTCGCCGGTAAGAGCGAGGGCCCGTTGCCCCTGCGCCTCGACCAGGCGCCGCGTTTCGTCGCCGACCTTCAGATCGACGGCCACGATGTCGGCGCCGTCTTTCGCCAACCGTTCGGCAAACGCCTGTCCGATCCCTCCCGCGGCTCCGGTGATCACCGCTACGCGAGGCTTGCTCATTTTGGTCATGACGCAATCTTCCTTTCGTCATCATTGAGATGGTCAAGGGTTGGCCGATGGTGCCGAGGGCGCTCAAAGCAGATCGAACTCCGAAACGGTCGAACTATTCAAAGGACTCGACGATCAGCTTGTATTCAATGAAATCTTCGACACCGGCGAGCCCGTTCAACCGCCCGACGCCGCTCTGTTTGTATCCGCCAATCTCCAGTTGATTGGGCAGCTGTGCCCAGTCATTGATCCAGACCATGCCGCTTTGCACCTTTCTGGACACTCGATCGGCGCGCGCTGAATCGCGCGTCCAGATGCTGGCACCAAGGCCGAATTCGGTATCGTTTGCGAGCCGGATCGCCTCGTCCTCGGAGCGAAAGGTCTCGATGGTCTGCACGGGACCAAAGGTCTCCTCGTGCACGATCGCCATCGCACTGTCGGAAATCTCCAGCAAAGTCGGACGGTAAAAGGCGCCCTTTGCGTGCCGGCCTTCGGTGATCGGACCGCCTCGGACCAAAGGGATGGCGTTCTTGGCTATGGCGTCCTCGACGATTGCATTCACCCGCCGCACGCTTTGGTTATCAATCAGCGCACCCATGTCATTGCCGCGATCCAGGGCCGGGCCGACCCTCAGGTTTCGATAACGCTCCGCCAACCCCGCTTTGAGCCTTTTGGCAATCGCCTCGTGCACCAGGATACGGCCCGCCGTGATACAGAACTGGCCGGTGAAAGACGGTCAGCGATTTCTCGATCACCGGCAAAGCCCTGGAGAGGTCGACGTCGTCGAAGACGATGTGCGGCGTCTTGCCGCCGAGTTCGAGACCGACGCGCTTTATCGTCTTGGCCGCGGCGGCGCCTATAATCCGCCCAACCGGCGTGCTGCCGGTAAAGCTCACGACAGCAACATCGGAGCTCTCGGTGATCCATCGGGCGCCATCGCTGCCGCTCTCGGTAAAGATGTTGATCACGCCCGGAGGAATTTCCTCGACTTTAGCAATGAGCCTCGAGAGCAAGTAATTTACTTGCGCTGTCTGCGCCGGCATCTTCACCACCACGGTGGTCCCGGCTGCAAGCGCCGGACCCAAGGCCCGCACCAGCAAGGCGGTTGGCGAATTCCACGGAACAATGATCGCGGTGACGCCGGCGGCTTCGCGCACCACCATCGCGCGCTTGCCCGGTATGTCAAAGACCCGACCATAGCTTGTCTGCGTAAGTGCCGCGGAATAGCGCAGGCCGCCGGGCGTGACGCCGACCTCGAACTCGGCCTCGGCGATCGCCTTCCCGTTCTCTCGGCTGGTCATCTCCGCCAGTTCGGCGGTTCGGGTCTCCAGCAGATCGGCAAGCTTCAGGAGCGCTCGCATGCGTAGGTCGGTATCCCTGGACCAGCGTATATTGATAAAAGCCCGGCGAGCGGCCAGGACGGATTTCTTGGCGTCCTCCAAGCCTGCATCGGCATAGTGTCCGATCACGTCGCCCGACGCAGGATCGATGCTGTCCCTGACTGATGCCGAGCCGACCCACACGCCACCGATCCAGTTCTTGGCAATCGACATGACAGCTCCTTCGCGCTCGCTGAAGCGGGTGAAAACTCGGTCAAGGATTGTCCGCCTGAAAGCCGACGAAGACTGCAGCAGCGAACGGGCTAGCTGGCAAGTGATCGCCCTTGCCAATGCATCCATACGCGTCAGACCGGGACGGCGGGGTACGCCGGGAATGCCATGTTGATCCACCCGTCGTCGGCGTAATAATGGGACGCCTTCGTCTCGGGGATGGCGGGCAGTCAGCCACGCCATCTCCACCTTTGCGTAACCGTCCGATCCTAGTTATGGCCGCCAAGGGTATTCACGTTGGCGCAGAAGGCCGTGAATGGCTGCTGGACCTGACGGGCACACGCATCCTTCATTGCCCCCTGCTTTTCAGCCGGGAGCGAAAAGAATGCGGCCTTGAATTCCTCCATCGGCTTGAGGGTCGTCATGCTCGCATCCGTGTAGAGCGGCTCCATGCTCCTGCGCTCATGCAGAACTTCCTCATTCGCCAGACAGCTGAAAGCCGTAAGGACGAAGGCTGCGCCGAGATAGATGACCTTGCGATTCATGATGTAGTCCTTCTCTGTTAGCGGTTGTCCCAGTGAGAACCGCTTAGCGACAAAGAAATAGCCCCCGCGCGAACTTCTGGATTTCTCAAAGCACTGGTTTTTGTCTATCCGGATAAGCGTCGAGCGCCTTTAACTTCACCGTCAGCGCCAACGTGATCCTGCGATTGGGATTGCCAGAAAGCTCATTTCGCCACGGGGGAGGAGCAGTGGATCGGGCTTGCAACGCCTACGGACACTCTTGTCGCCGGTGCGAGCCGATCCCCCTGGAGATCAATCGCCCGCGTGGTGTTCCAGCCACGAACAGACGCCCGAAATCGTCTTGAATTCATCGAGCGACCGTGCCGAGACGTCGGGATAAGTGCTAGCCACCATCCGGCTCAACGCTGAACCCGGGCCTAGCTCCAGATAGGCTGTTGCTCCGCCCTCGATGCAGCCTTGAAGACAGTCACCCCACTGCACGGTTCGCGATATCTGCATTGCCAGCTTTTCGAAGCCTTCTGCAGTGTTCTCAACGGGAGTGCCGTCAATCCCGCTAAGCAGCCGCACGCCCCGAGACAGAGAGTTCACCATTGGAGCTTGGCGCAGGCTCTGTCGAAAGGCTACCGTCGCCTGACTGAGACGCTTGGTGTGCGAGGCGACTTGTACCGGGATCTCGACCAACCTCGTGGCACCCATCGCTTTTGCGTCGCCGGCGAGAGCTCCAAGTGCAGTACGGCTTCCTCCTAGAACGAAAGAGTCACCTGGGTTGACGATGGCAACGGCGACGCCGCGCAGTTCGCACAATCGGTTGATTTGGTCACGGGGAAGTCCGCGCACGAAAAGCAATCCATCACCTACGCGGGACGCGGTGTCCATGGCCTTCGCCCGACAGGCAACGAGATCCAGTGTTTCCGTGATGCTGAACACACCGGCGACGCCCCAGGCCGCCACCTCGCCGACACTGTAGCCGGCAACGATCACCCGATCAGGCAGTGCGTCGCGCAGCACTGCTCCCGCGGCCAGCGCTTGCAGGGAGCACAGAATCTGGCCGATGAGATTCTGGTGCAGGAAGTCGCTGGCTCCCGTGCGCACAATCTGGCGGGGATCGTGTCCGCCGAGCAATGTCGCGGCATGCTTGAACAAACCTTCGGTCTGCGATGCATGGCCGGTCAAGGCGAACATATCGGCATGCTGGCGTCCTTGTCCCGAGCAGAGAATTGCGAGGGACATGGTGGTCGTCTCACTTGGGAAAGAGCATGGCAATTGCGACTGCCAGCGTCACGATGCTGACCACCGTGCTTGCGGCCACCATCGATCCTATGGTTGCAGAGTCGAGCCGATAGTTCACGGCGAAAAGAATACCAAAGAACCCCGACGGCACCGCTGCCAGCAGGATGATGATGTTGGCTGTTTCCGCAGGCACGGGCACGACGGAGACAACGGCGACCGCGAGCGAGGGCCGAACGATGTCGGCCGCGCCGGTTGCGCAAACAACTGTCCAGTTCAGCCGGAATGGTTGGGCCGACAGAACCAGTCCGGTCAGGAAGAGCGCGACGCCGGGAGCGGCATGCCCGATCAGCAGCAGGCACGCGTCTGTGATGGCGTCCGTCTTGAGACCGCTTAGTGAAAAGACGATGCCGAATGCTGGAGCTAGCACGACGGGTTTCGTCAACGCGCGCCACAGCGAACCAACTATCCGCGTCGTGAACGCGCTGGCAACTCCATCCTGCTGTCGGCTGAGTTCGACAATGATGAGCGAGACGGGGCTGACAATGATGGAGCCGCTCGCCAATGCAACTGCCAAAGGGACGGTTCCAGCGGAGCCGAGCACGTCGGCTAGAATGGGCAGTCCGACGCCTGCAAGATTTGGAAATGCGATCGTCAGACCTTGCAGAGATGCGTCTGCCTTGGTGGCATTGCCGAGCCTGACCTGAACAAAGAACCAGGCCAAAAAAACCAACAGCATGACCGCGCCGAGGATTATGAACAGTGGAGCCTGGGCGACCAGCTCCAAGCGCGGGGCCGAAGCGGTGGCGGCGAACAATGATGCCGGCAATGCAATTTCCATGACAAGCGCATTGAAGCTGTCAACGTGACCATTATCGACGATGCGCAGTCGGCCTGCTCCATAGCCGAGCGCCAACACAAAGAAGATGGGCGTCAACGCGACGATGAGCGTGTTGGCCATCACCGCGATGCCCTTTCCATGGCTGCAACGAAAAGCGTCATGGCGAGAAGGTCGGCGGAACCGCCCGGGCTGAGCCGGCGGGCGACGAAGCTATTGTGCACCGACCGGGCACGCTGCCGCCAGTCGGACCTTCCTACCCCGCCTGACTGGAGGAACCCCAGCGCCGCGCTGCGCGCAAAATCAAGGCCCTCATATCCGCCACGGTGCAGCAGATTGGTGTCCTCCACGGTTGCTATCAGGGCAAAGCATGTTTCGACCCGCTGGGCCTCTGCCTCGTCGGGCGCCTTGAGTCTTGCCCTTTCGAGGGCAGGCAGGCCACAATTGTAAATGCTGGGAAATCCCAGGGCGGCTTCCATGCGAGCGCCGCCTGCGCCAAATCGACGACGCACACGGCCACCATGGCTGTTTGGTGGAATTGCCCCCTCGACGATGCCGCGCCCCCAAAGACGGACCACTCTCGTCCCCAGCGACAGTTCGTGATCGCCCCGGTCTCCCGATTTGGCACCAGCGGCCGCACAAAGCAAACCCAGGCCGAATATGGCCCCACGATGGGTGTTGATTCCCGATGTCGCCGCAAGCATCGCCGCTTCGGCATCAAGACCAATCGTTCTCAGCACGGACATGTTGCGGCCGCTGGCGCCGGCCTCGGCCAGATCCTGGAAATATGGTTCGATGGCATTGACGCTGGCACGGAACATGTCGGCGTCCATGTCCTCGTGACTGCCGCGATCGACGTGACTTACAAGGCCAGGCTTGGGCCAGGTCTCCAATTCCTCCAGCAAGCAATCGCCTGCGATGGTCGCGATAAGCTGCGCTTCGATCGGGACCGGCGCAACCTGGCACGCCCATCTTTCTCTGCGGGTTAGAACATCCGTCATGACGCTGAACCGCTGTTGAAGAAAAGCATCCTGTCCAGCAGGGTGACGTCTGCCATTGTCTTGACCAGGATCTGACGTGAGCCGGAGTGGAATTCCCGCCAGCTGGTTGCAACGCCATCGCTGCGAATGAGCTCCCCGTCCACCCGCATCGGCGCCGCATCGTCAATGGATGCGAGTTCGGCGGTCAGCCCAACGAGGTCTGTGTCGCGCTGAACAGGAAGCAGAAGGTCAAGATCCGAACTCTCGGTCAGATAGTCCAATCCCGTAACGGCGGCCCATGCAAGGCTGCCGAACACCCTTGCTTCGAGAGCGTACCGCGTTGCGAAATCGGTCAGGGCATTCAGGGTGGGTCGCCATGCATATGGAGCAACCCGAACGGCATGCTTCAGCACAGGCGGTGAACAGGTGGAGACAATATCTTGGCGCCGGACGAGAAACGAATGTCGATGTTTGCCCGCGAAGGGCGGCAACGGCAGGCCCACAGGCACACCCTGCCCTTCCCCATGGACCGCACGTCGGCCGATCAGTGGCCACCCCCGGTCTACCCAGCGCGCCACCAGCGGATTGGCGCCCAGGTCCGAGCGTCCCTCAAGCAGGGAGCGCCAGGCCAACGGGCTCACGAAGATCATATCGTGACGGTGCATCGGATGCTCACCGGACCAGGAGCGCAAGGCTGCGGACACGCTCGGCGATGTCCTCGGCCTTGAGCCGGCCGTGTCTCTCCTTGCCGAGGAGACCTCTTCGATCATGCGTATCGGGGATGTCCCGAAGAAGCACTTCCATCTGTTTGGCCAGCGGCACCGCGTCGTCCCAGATAAGGTGTACCGCTCCGGTTTGCGCTAGGTTCTGCAGTCCAGGAGCAAACACTGGCGTGGACGTTGCCTTTTCCTTCAGCACTTCGACGGGCAGCTTCGTCACCTTGGACATTGACGGCAAATCCATCACCGCCGGGCTGGCGCCCGGCAGGCCAATCAGCACTCGGGTCGCCAGTGCGGTCGCCAGGAAAGCCCCGGCGGCCGAGTGGCCGTAGAGAAGGCTTATGGTGGCTCGACCATGAATGTCGGCGTAGATGAGGCACTTGGCGAGGTGTGCCAAAAATTCGTTCAGCCCCAGCAATTCGTCGCGCTTGCTCATGCGCTGGCTGTCGCTGTCGACAAGAACAAGGACTGGACCAATTCCATTCTCAAGGGTGCTCAGGACATAGCTTGAAAGGCGAATGGCCTCGTCGACGCCAAGTGCCGTGCGGTCCGCGACTCCGATGACGAGAGCTTGCCCACCGGACCGAAATTTGCCCCAGCCGGACAGCACGCCATTGTCGTTCTCCACATGATGGCCATTGGGAAACAATGAGGATAAAAGCTCATCGAGCGTCACGACTGGTCCCTCCGATCGTTTCGGCCAGGGAAATGAACCGGTCGGCTGGCAAAGCCGGAACGGAATTGGGGTCGGAAATGCCCTGGGCTTTCCAAATCTCGGTAGCATCTAGGCACGCGCCAAAATGCTTCAGCCGATCTTCCAGGCGATTTTGCTCGGCCTTCAAAGTGTCAATGCCAAAATCCGCGACCGAGCCAAGCAGGTCGAGCGTGGCGCGGCGGAAATCGTCTGCGGTGTCGTCGCAGAAGATTTCGGCGCCGCCGAGAAGCCGTCGGCTCTTGCCGCCCATCGTGCGCCAGACCAAGGCACGGTCGCGCGAATCGAACTCGTCTACACCACGATTGGTCTCGATCACCTCGGGGCCGGATACCGCAATGCGGCCCTGTTCGGATACCGCCAGCGCTGAACAGCAGCCGGCGATCAATCCACCGCCGCCATAGCATCCGGCGCGGCCGCCGATCAGCCCAATGACCTTCACGCGAGCGGTTCGAGCCTCGATGACGGCGCGCATGATCTCAGCGACGGCCAGTTCACCAGCATTGGCTTCCTGCAGGCGCACGCCACCTGTATCGAACAGGATCAGCACGGGAATGGACTTCATGTCGCGTGCAGCGCGCAGCAGGCCCGTGAGCTTGGCGCCATGGACCTCTCCAAAGGCACCGCCCATGAAGCGGCCTTCCTGTGCGGCGACAAATACCGGCGAACCAGCCAGATTTGCCTGCCCGACGACGATCCCGTCATCGAACTGCTCGGGCAAGTCGAAAACTTTCAGATGCGGACTGACTTCGCGCATCTCAGGCCCGATGAATTCGATGAAGCTTCCGGCATCGACCAGCAGTTGGATACGAGTCCGCGCCGACGCTTCATACCAACTCGCTTTTGCCTCTGGATTCGCGGTCGCCCTGGCAGCGTCTGTGCGAGATGCGTTCATTGGTCGTCCTCCATCAGTCGTGCCGCCTGTGCCAGCCGAAGCGATACGGTGTCTGGTCGCGCGCCGCCGTCGTTGATGGAGAATTTGAGCCCGCCAGGCGAATAGCGTTCGACAAAATCGGCGATCACCCTGTCCCAGACTTCACCGAAGCCTTCGGCCGGGGTCTTGATCTCGACCACACACTCGATTTCGGCCAGAACACGCTCCGCCAACACTTCGAGGTTGCCGGAGGCCACCACGCCGATGATGGCCATTGTCTTGTTTCCGGTTGCGCGTCGCGGAGTGTGGTGTCGAAAGGTCAGGTCTTCCATCGTGGTTGCCTCCTTCACCAGTTCCGGAATTTTGAAGGCGGCACATAGAGCCCGCCGGACCATCGAACGAGATCCTTGATCGATCGCGCCGCCAGCATGTTTCGATCGGCATCAAGCGGATCAATGCCGAGGTCTTCTGGCCGGCGGATCACCCCACGCCCGCGCAGCCTCTCGACGATTTTTGCATCCCGGCCGCGACCGACTTCGGTGTAGCCGGCCACGCCGCGGATCGCCTGCTCACGCTCGCCCGCGTCGCGGCAGAGCAGCAGATTGGCGATACCCTCCTCGGTGACAATGTGGGTGACGTCGTCACCGTAGATCATCACTGGCGCCAGCTCGAGGTTCAGCTTCTCGGCAAGCTCCAGGGCTTCGAGCTTTTCCACGAATAAAGGCACATTCTTGTCGCCGAAGGTCTCACCGATCTGCACAACCAGCTTGCGGCCGCGACGCATCAGCGCCGACCCGTCGGGGTCGGCCTCGCGACCGGCCTGCAACCACGGCTGGCTCGGATGGCGTCGCCCGCGAGCATCGGCGCCCATATTCGGCGCTCCGCCAAAGCCGGCGACGCGCGAAGTGGTGATCGTCGATGAATTCCCCTGCAGGTCGATCTGGAGGGTAGAGCCTATGAACATGTCGCAGGCATAGAGACCGGCTGTTTGGCAGAGCGCCCGGTTTGAACGCAGCGAGCCATCGGGCCCGGTGAAATAAACGTCCGGCCGCGCACGGATGTAGTCCTCCATTCCCACTTCGGAGCCGAAGGAATGGATCTGCTCTACCCAGCCGGATTCGATGGCCGGGATGAGTGCAGGATGTGGGTTGAGCGCGAAATGCGTTGCGACCTTGCCCTTCAAGCCCAGTTTCTCGCCATAGGTCGGCAGCAGAAGCTCTATCGCCGCGGTGCTGAAGCCGATGCCGTGGTTCAGTCGCCGCACCCCATAGGGGGCATAAACCCCCTTGATCGCCAACATGGCCGTCAGGATCTGAGCCTCGGTGATCAGGGCCGGATCGCGCGTGAACAACGGCTCGACGAAGAACGGCTTGTCTGCCGCGACGATGAAATGCACACAGTCTGCGGGAACATCGACGCGCGGCACCTTGTCGAGGATCTCGTTCACCTGGGCGATGACGATGCCGTCCTTGAAAGCCGTGGCTTCCACAATGGTTGGCGTGTCCTCGGTGTTGGGACCGGTGTAAAGGTTGCCGTCTCGGTCGGCGCTGACAGCCGCGATCAGCGCCACATTTGGCGTGAGATCGATAAAGTAGCGGGCGAACAGCTCAAGATAGGTGTGGATCGCCCCGAGCTCGATCTTGCCGCCGAACAACATCCTGGCGATGCGGGCGGATTGGGGGCCGGAATAGGCGAAGTCCAGCCGCTTCGCCACGCCGCGGTCGAACAGGTCCAGATGCTCAGGCAGTACGACCCCGGATTGCACCATGTGCAGGTCTTTGACCTTGGCGAAATCAACCGAGAGAAGTGCCGTGCTGAGCAAGTTCGCCTGCTTCTGGTTGTCGCCCTCCAGGCAAACGCGGTCGCCTGGACGAATAACGGCTTCTAGCAGTGCGGTCGCATCACTCGCGGCAACGATCTTGCCCTTGGCCAGCTTGGCTCCCGCTTCAAGGCGGGCATCTTTCGACTGCCGGCCCTTCCGCCAATCGGTCATGTCGAAGCTCCTTGCATGGCGGGAAGCATGGTTTTGCATGCCGACGGCGAATGAGGACATACCGTCGACGCCGTTGGCTCAAACGGGCATGAAACGGGGGTCAAAAAGAAGCGCTTGCGGATGCCGGCTCACTTCGTTGAACCGGCACCAGGATTTTGCCGTCCTATTTCTGCGTGACTTCCCGGCTCTCGGCGGTACGCGCCGCCTCGGCGATCACCGCCGCCACTTCCTTGGGATGGGATTCATAAACAGAGTGGCTGGCGCCGGGAATGACCGTGATCGGCGCCTTGGCGCGCTCGTAATACCACCGCTCGAGGTTAGGATTGATGATCTGATCATCGCCTGCCACGATGCCCCAGCTTGGCTTCGTCGTCCAAGCCGCTGCCGTCAACGGCGTGTTGAAGACCTTGCTTGCGGCAAGCACCTGCGCGCGCGATGCGAATTCCGTCACCTCACGCGGTAGATCAGGCGCGAACAATTTCAGAAAATCGGGCTGGTAGAGATAGGTGAATTCATCCGGCGTCACCTTGATCGCGCCTTCGGTCTTGGCCAGCACGCTTGGCATCTTTTTGCCGAGCGTTCCTTCATCTTCTCCGACGTCAGGGGCATGCGCTGCGACGTATACCAGGCCGACGACGTTGGGATGCACACCTGCCTCGGTTATGATTGAACCGCCGTAGCTGTGGCCGACCAGAATTGTCGGACCATCCTGAAGATCGAGAATCCGCTTGGTTGCGGCAACATCGTCCGGGAACGAGGTTTCTGGCTCCTGGACGATGCTGACGTGGAACCCATCCTTGGCGAGGATCTCGTAGACGGGCTTCCAGCCCGATCCATCTACCCACGCACCGTGGACCAGGACGATATTCTTGATGGACTCGGCGCTCGCCGGAATGGCGGTCGAGGCGAGGAAAAGGCCGGCCGCGATGGCCAGGTTGGATTTGATGTTGTTCATTTGAATGGCTCCTGATTGCCCCTTCAAAATAATCAGGGAGTTCCTCGGCGTATTTTCTCAAAACAGCATCGCTTTCGACTTCGCACTTCACCCAAAGCCACGGGAAAAGGACGCCGTGAATGTCTGTGCCCAACCGCGCCGAGAGCCATATCGGTCGCGGCTGCTCGTTGGGACAGATGAATTCGGCTGGGGTGGGCCTGCCCAATCAGCAAGTATGGCCTTTGCTCATCGCGTGACGGATCCAGAGCTCTCGTCTCGATCAGTCGCCGTGAATGCCAAGGCTTGCCGCCATGCGAACCAAATGCGCTAGCGACGTGGCGCCCATTTTGCGCATCAGATTGCCGCGATGTATCTTAACCGTGATCTCTGCGAGACTCATCTCGGCCGCGATCTGTTTGTTGAGCAGCCCTTTGCTGACATGTGTCATCACCTCCGCTTCGCGCGGGGTCAACGCATTGTAGCGATCGCGCAGCAAAGCGACGGTCTTTTGCAGGACCCTCCGCTCGCGATCCCGTTCGATTGCAAGCGCGACCGCATCCAACATGTCCTGGTCGCGGAACGGCTTGCCCAGGAAGTCGACAGCGCCCGCCTTCATGGCGCGCACCGACATCGGGATATCGCCGTGCCCGGTCATGAACACGATCGGAAGATCTATTCCGGCCTTGAGGAGTTGGTTTTGGAAATCGAGACCACTCATGCCCGGCAGCCGGATATCAAGCACAAGACAGCATGGTACCTCCGGGAGCTTCGCCTGAAGAAATTCCGACCCTGAGCCGAACAGCAACACCTCCAACCCAACAGACCGGAAGAGATTGGCGAGCGCGTCCCGCAGTTGCACATCGTCGTCTATGACGATCACGCACGGCTCGACAGGCCTGGTGGCCTTCAGGGCGCGCTGGGATCCAACCATCAGGCAACTCCTGCCACGCACGACAGCCGCATCCTGAAGGTCGCACTGGCTCTCTTCTTGTCAGACAAGGAGAGCTGCCTTTCCGACATCTCAAGGGCGGTGGGGACCTTGATGCGTCGCAGCAGCGCGTCGGCAAGGACTAGACCCTGGATCGACATGTACGTTGTCCCGCGGGTTGCATTCATCCGGACGCAAGTATCGTCAGATTGTGCAGCGTTGCCAAGCCTTCGAGCGCATCCGTGAAATCTATCGCGATCGCGTCCTCGTCCGTGGCCCGGCGGTTCGGTCAAGCGTCACCCAACGCACCTGTGCTCCATACGAACGTATGGGCTGGCCAGCACTACAGGATATTCGGCGATCCGCCCGTATAATTGAGAGATTCCTGCCCGGAAATACTCTGGCACGGCAAATCATTTGATGGGGTTCAGAAGATAGGTGCCGATAGCGAGAGCCAGATTCTCTTGCTTTTCACGCTTGGGCATGACCTGCCGCGGGCCGACCTTAGTCTTCAAAGGCCCTTGAAAACAGGGATCCATCACGATGTCCGTCCACACTCTCGCTCGTCCTGTTGCAGGCGTCGTATCGTCTGCGCCCTTTGGCCTGCTTGCAGCAAAAGCCGCGCACGTGTTGCACGCGGGTGCGGGTGCTCCAGTCCGCGTGGTTAGACCCCCGCCACCGGCGATCGCGGAATCGACCTTCATGATAGGTCTGCCGCACATGGGTGTGGTGCTGTCACTGTCCGCGGAAGTTGCCGCTAGAGCTCCGGCCGACGCCGGTCTGCCGTTTTCAACGGCCTGCGATGCTGTGGCAGCCGACCCGGTGATGCAGCGGCTGCTTAGCCAGCTCGACATGTCGAAGTGCGACGAGAGTGACCATGGGGTCTATTGCGACGCCATCCGGCTCGCATTGGTCGCGCGATGGCTCAGGCTGCGGTCGAATGACCAGGAAGAGCCGACAGATGCGCTTCAGAAATGGCGGTTGAACCGGGTGACAGCCTGGATAGAGGAGCACCTCGACGAACCGATCTCGCTCGCTGACATGGCGAAGGCCGCCGGCCTTAGCCGCATGTATTTCGCAGCTCGGTTTCGGATTGCAACCGGCCTTCGTCCACACGATTACATTCTTCGGCGACGTGTTGAGCGGTCGAAGGAGCTGCTGATGCAGACCAGAAACAGCCTTGTCGATATCGCCTTTGATGTCGGGTTCCAGACACAGGCTCATTTCACCACTGTGTTCAAGAGATTTGCCGGCACGACCCCGGGTCGCTGGCGCGCGATCAATAAACACTTCGCATGAAGAACAACGAGCTTCGGTGACGGGCTACGCTCGCCACCGCGCGGGCTCAGGTGGCCCGCATTTCAGACAGAGTCAGGCCATGCGAGGCGTCTGGCTCTCCTCCTCTCCCATGGCGGCATGCCCCTTGATCATCCACCCGCCCGGTTCTGCAATCTGCCAGGCCGGGCTGGAACCGTTCACGCCGTCTTCGGTGATCACGCTGAATGGACCTGGCAAGGCTCTGGTGACACATTCGAACGTCCTCGACGAACGACACCTTCGCGAGCCTTCGGCTTTCTCATTGCCGACAGCGAAGCCGAAGAAACTGGAAGACGTTCCTCGTTGTCCGGGGTTCAGTTGGCATGATTGCCGCTGATTGTCCGACCTTGTGGATCCCGCCCCTGACTACAGCTGCTGGCCAGCCAAATCCTTCTGGCACAATTTTGTCGGCAAACATCGGATGTGGCGCAAAAATAAGAGCGATTACCAAGGAGCTGACAGACGGGCGGTCGCTTTGAGCAGGCATCGCCAGCAACGTGCAATGCCATACCTCCCCATCCAGGACCCACGTCGCCCGATTCAATGCCGGCGAACGGGAAGACAACGCTCGCACGCATACGCGTCGAAGATGGCTGCGGCTTGGCTGCGAAAGTGTCGACAGCCGATCACCGCAACGGTCACCGCCGCAGAGCAAGCTCATCGCTTGGCCCCATCGCACGAAAAGGAAATCATCGCCATTTTCGAGCACGGCGGCCTTGGCGAGATAGGGCGAGAGCAAACCGAAGCGCTCCGGTTCAAGATTCTCAGCCGGTCCAACGCAGTTCGATCTCGTGAACCAATCCGTGACCAAGCAACGCGTTGCGGCCTGGATATCACTGTCGCGAAGACAGATGGCCGCTGCCTGGTGCTGAACCGCATTCAAGTCATCCATCTTGTTTTCTCCTGCAGGTGCCAGATCCCATCCTGCCTAGACTGTGGAATACGAGGCGTATTCCACTCAGGAGAATGGATTTTCGAGAAAGCACCGGCCGGATGGCTGCTGCGAACTTCTCGCTAGCCACCGGGTTACGATCCACAGCTTTTGGATGGATATGCCGCACTGAATTTGCCCGGCCGTGGCCGGCGATGTCGCCGCCCTGGCTGAATGCACCGCAGCGCCCTCCCGACAGGCGCAGTAAGCGATGGGCGTGTGCTTTGAAAAAAGCACACGGGATTTCTGAAAGATCGCTGCGCGACGCTGAAGCATTATCCGCACAAACAGACCTTGCGTCGGGAGCATTCATGAGCGCTGTCAGCCACGCCGCATCGACGATGGAAAATTCGTCGCCAGCGCCGGAAACGCCGAAGCCGCGACGACTTCCCAGGCTGATTTTGCTCAGCACGGTCGGGATACTCGCGCTCGGCGGTGCCGCCTATGTAGGCTGGCAATACTGGACCGTATGGCGGTTCGAACAATCGACCGACGACGCTTACGTACAGGCAAACGTGGTGACAATCGCGCCTCAGGTCGCCGGTCATTTGGCGACGATCCGAGTGCGTGACAATCAGCATGTGAAGGCAGGCGACGTGCTGGCGACGATCGACCAGCGCGAGTACCAGGCGGCTGTGGATCAGGCAACGGCGGATGTGGCCGAGGCACAGGCCACGATCGCCACCATCAAGGCAGAATTGATCGAGCAGCAGGCACTTATCGATGAAGCGAACGCTGCCGTCAGGGCGGATCAGGCCGCCCAGCTCTATGCGGACCAGAACAAAACGCGCTTCGGTACCTTGGCAAAGTCAGGGTTCGGGACGGTACAGGATGCACAAGAGGCCACGTCGCAAAGCGGGTCGGCGGATGCGGTCGTGGCCAAGGACAAGGCAGCTTTAGAGGCGGCACAGAAGCAGGTCGGCACGCTCAATGCGCAGCAGGCGGAAGCCAATGCGACCTTGCTGCACAATCAGGCCGTCCTCGAGCAGGCCAGGGTCAACCTTGGTTATACGGTCATAACCGCTCCGGTCGATGGCGTCGTCGGGATGCGCGAGATCAGGCTTGGGCTCTACGTTCAACCGGGCATGCAACTCCTTGCGATCGTGCCGACGGCAAAGGCCTACATCATCGCCAACTATGAGGAGACGCAGCTTGCCGACGTCAGACCTGGCCAGCCGGTGAGAATCGACGTCGATGCGTTTGCGGGCCAGCCGGTGCGTGGAACCGTCAACAGCATCGCTCCGGCCAGCGGCCAGGAATTCGCACTGCTGCCGCCAGACAACGCCACCGGCAACTTCACCAAGATCGTCCAGCGCATTCCGGTGAAAATCTCGATCGACAACACGGACCCTCTAGCAGGATCACTGCTCCCCGGCATGTCCGTTACGACAACGATCGACATCCGCGAGGCCACCGCCACCACGACCGAGAATTAGCGGCGGACGCCACGATGGTTTTGCAAGATCGAAATACTTTCGCCGGCGATCAGCAGGCTGCCAGCCTGCGTGCATGGATCTCGGTGTTCGGGTGCATGGTAGGCGCCCTCATGGCCGTATTGGACATCCAGATCACCAACTCCTCGCTCCCTCAGATAGAGGGCGGAATCGGCACCGGCGTCGACAACGGGACGTGGATCTCGACTTCCTACCTGATCGGCGAGATCATCATGATCCCGCTGACGGACTTCCTGAGCCGTGTCTTTTCCTTTCGCCGGTTCCTGCTCGGCTGCACGTGCCTGTTCCTGGTGTTCTCGGTCGGCTGCGCGTTTGCCGGCAATCTCGATCAAATGATCATCCTGCGCGGGTTCCAGGGCCTCACAGGCGGCGTAATGATACCGATGGCATTTACGCGCGCCCTCACAACACTGCCCCCACGACAACAGCCGGCCGGACTGGCCGCATTCGCGATGACGGCAACTTTCGGACCGGCCATAGGGCCAACGATCGGCGGCTATCTCACCGACAACTTCGGATGGCAGTACATCTTCTTCGTAAACGTCATTCCGGGCGGGCTGATGATTTGCCTGCTATATCCCACGCTCGAACGGCAGAAAATGAACCTGAGCCTGCTTCGGGAGGGCGATTGGTGGGGCATAGGCTTCATGGCCGTCGGGCTTGCTTGTCTCCAGACTGTGCTTGACGAAGGCAACCAGCGTGGCTGGTTCGATGCGCCGTCGATCGTGCATCTGTCGGTCGTCGCTGTGGTGGCCGTGGCGATTTTCGTGGCGATCGAACTGACCGTCGAGAAACCGGCCGTGCAGCTTCGCATCCTTGCCAATCGCAACTTCGCGCTCGGCACGCTGGCCAATATCGGTGTCGGCGCCGCGCTGTTCGGCTCACTCTATGTCCTCCCGAGCTTTCTGCAGGAAGTGCAGGGGTACGATGCCGGCCAGGTTGGTCTGGTCCTTGCTTGGGCTGGCCTCCCCCAACTTCTGATCATCCCGTTTGTACCCTTGCTGCAAAAGCATTTTGATTCGCGCCTCATCGTCGGCATTGGGCTCGCGATCTTTGCCGCCAGCTGTTTCCTGAACTCACATCTCAGCTTCAATGACAGCGGCCATCAATTGATGAACGCCAACATCATTCGCGCCATAGGCCAGGCCGTCGTGATTGCACCGCTGGTCGGCATTGCAATGATGGGCATTCCAAGGGAACTGTCGAGCGCCGCTTCAGGTGTCTTCAATATGATGCGCAGTCTTGGCGGAGCTGTCGGAACCGCTGCCCTGGCTACGGTCATCAGCAAGCGCGAGCAGTTCCATTCCAACATAATCGGGCAATCGGTGACACCGTATGGCACCAGCACTCAGCAGTTCCTGTCCGGAATGCAGCAATACTTTCTGGCTCACGATACCTCCGACAGCGATCTTGCGCGTCATCAGGCCGAGGTCGTGCTGGGAGAGCTCGTGGCGCGGCAATCATTGATCCTCGCCTTTTCCGACGCCTTCTATGTCATCGGCTGCATCCTTCTGGCGTGCGCATTGGCGGTTGCGCTGACCAGCAAGAAGTCGGCCTCCTAGAGGTGGGACTGACACCTGGGGCACCTTCCGTCATGGGCGGCGTGCCGGGATAGGCATCTTGCCGGATCAGCGGTGCGCGACGGGCGATCCTGAAATCGCCGCGGCATTTGGAAAAGAATATCTTGTTCGCATCGGCAACATTGATGATGGCCCAGGCATCCGGGCGTCGCGCCGGAAAAGCCATAACCTCCGCCGTCGTCCCCCACGGCATGAGGATTTCTGCTCGCGAGCTCGCATCGCCCTCCCGTGCGAGATCCGTTCCGAGCGGCGACACCGATGCCTGGGCCACTTGCTTTTAGATCGCGATGGAATTGGCTTCCGGGCGCGTTCCCACGCCTGGCAACGACAGCTCCCGGCGGCTGCGGCGATCTCCGCCAATCGACCCCGTGTCCAGAACCCCAAAGGCGACAGCCAGCCACTGCCGTGATCCTGCGAACCCGGTCGAACGATGATGCCCCGACGGTCTTTCTCGATATGCTAGGCGTTTCTTGCAAGTTCGGGGAATTACACGTCCGGCAACCGAAGCATCCCGCCTGACGGACCACCCGACCAGGCAATCGGGACGAGCGCACCAGCACTTCAGCGCACCGCCAAGCTGAATGACGAATAAGGCCGTCAGAGACTTGACGGCCGTTTGGCGCCCGGTGAACCGGTGTCAGTCTCTTTTAGGGCGGCGGGCTCCTGGGAGTTTATGGTCGAATCTCCGGTACCGTGCGCGCCGGCGCCTGCCAGTTTTCTGCCATCGACGATCTGATATTCCGCACGGATGGGTCGGCCTTTGGACCAACACTCCAGGATCTCCCGAACGCCAGCTGCATAGGGAGCTTGCGCAGAAGGTCCGCCGATCGAGTCTCCTAGGTGAATGACCGCTGACCAGTCGAAGGGATCATCACAGTTTCCTGTCGACACAAGCGCTGCGAGCCGTTACGAGCGCCGCGCCAAGAATGATCGCGATCGCTAGCCCCAGGCCGCCCAGGCCCACGGCTCTGAACACCACGGCACCGGTCGCCACGCCGAGCAGGAAGCCTAGCATGATAGCCGCCGTCTGCAGCAGTCTCGGGGGAACACGGCCGGTGAGCAGACTGTCCGCCAGATCGATCGACAGTTGGGTCGTGTTGGAAGTCATCACGTTGGTCGATCCGTAACCGGAGAGCAGGAGGCGCGCGGCGGCGCTCTGTATCCCCATGGCCGCCAGACCCAACAAAGCCGGTGCAACCCCCAAGTTTTTCGGGTCTCCGAATAGAGCGGTAGCTGCCAAGCCCGTCAGCAACAACGCCTCCAGGACGAGTGCCACAACCAGAGCCCAATGCCCCTCGCCCGCAACCTTCCTGACGACACCGGTCACTATCATCCCGGCAAGAACGAACACCGGTATTGCCAATGTCTTCAGACCAACGCCAGCGCTGGGGTCGACCAGCTCGGAACCGGCGACGACGAAGCTGCCGGTCGCCTGGGCGACGAAGAATCCCGCGAAAGCCAGGAAGGTAAAAGCATCGACATAACCGGCGACGAATGCCAGCGTAACGGGAAGCCCTGGGCCGGGGGTGAAGGCATGGGTGGTTTTCACGGAGCCAGCCCTGTTTGCTGCGGTTACACGGTACTCCGACGCTAAGGGGTTGGGATCTGGCGAGAAATAATCCGTCTGGAGCACGGCTTAGCCAAACCGTATTGGTTGCCACATATGGATGTATGAGCCGACCAAACCAGCATCCGATATTGCCGGAGCAACGTTCGTTCTAGCTTCCTGTCGATCGACTTACCGATGATGGGAAGCACAATGGCTAGCACCGATTCCAGATCCCGCCACGTTGTATCGCTCGCAAAGCGACCGCCAAGATCCAGTGGTTCCCATGGCTTCATCACACATATGGACGGAGCCGATTTGCCCATGCTTCGCGGCCTTTCAATGCGCCACCTGCTGTTGCGCCCGCAAGGCTTGCGAGAGCCTCATTGGCACGCCAATGCGCACGAGCTTGGATATTGCCTCCGCGGCAAGGCGCTGATCACGATCGCTGGCAATCACGCGGAGCGGGAATGCTTCACAGTCGCACCCGGCGAAATGTTTTTCGTGCCGTCAGGTGCCATGCACAGCATCGAAAACATCGGCGACGGCAACGCCGAGTTCGTGCTTGCCTTCTCGCACGAGAAACCCGAGGATTTCGGCATCAAGGCGGCGTTCGGCGCCATGACCGATGCTGTGCTTGGCAACACCTACGATCTGCCGGCATCGGCCTTTGCACGGCTCGAGCGGTTGACGCCAAGCGGCAACATTGTTGCGGTTGCACGTCAGCCGATCGTCGAAGAGCAGGCACGTCACGTCAATCGGTATAAATACAGCGTGGAAGCAACGCCGCCCCAGATCGATTTCCCGGCGGGCACCGCGCACACCACCAAAGCCGCGCTCTGGCCAGTCCTGCAAGACATCGCAATGTTCTCCGTGACCATAAGCCAGAAGGGAATGCGCGAGCCGCATTGGCACCCGCGAACCGCCGAGATGGGTTATGTGGCCGCCGGCCACGCGCGTATGACCATCCTGGATCCCGACGGACGAGCCGACACCTATCTCATCGGTCCCGGCGACGCATACTTCATCCCGCGGGCTTATCCTCACCATATCGAGAATGTCGGCGAGGGAATGCTCCATCTCTTGATCTTTTTTGATCAGGTCTCCCCCGGAGACGTCGGCTTTCGCTCGCTGATCAATGCTTATCCGCGCGATGTCCTCACGGCCGCTTTCGGCGTCGCCGAGTCCGACTTGCCTCCCTTCCCCTTCACTGAAATCGATCCCTTGCTGGTGTCGCGCATCAACACCATCGATCCTGTTCAATAGCTGACATCAACCCGACCAACCTGGAAGAGGTCATGACCATGACTATGCGCACAGCACCACTTCGAACACCCACCGATCTCGGCGCGAATGCCACCAAGGATATCGCAGCAGCGCTCACCACCCTGCTTGCCGATACTTTCGCGCTTTATCTGAAGACCAAGAATTTCCACTGGCATATGTCGGGCCCGCATTTCCGTGATTACCACCTTCTGCTGGACGAACAGGGCGCCGAGATCTTCGCGATGACCGACACCATCGCCGAACGCGCCCGCAAGCTGGGAGGAACCACGCTCAGATCTGTCGGCCATATCGGCCGCGTTCAGCGGATTCCGGACAACGACGCCGAGTTCGTCACACCTGCAGACATGATGGCCGAGCTGGCAAGCGACAACCGGCAACTGGTCGCGTTTCTGCGCTCGGCCCATGCGACGGCGGAAGAACACAGTGATGTCGCCACGACCAGTCTTATCGAGGTGTGGATTGACGAGGCCGAGCGCAGGATCTGGTTCCTCTTCGAGACAGGCCGTACGGCCCACGGCACGTGAACTCTCAATGGCTGAGGAAGTGCCTTAGGCTAATACTCAGCCATCCCGTCAAACACGTCAGGGGCGAAAACCCGGCCACAGGCCGCCGCTATGTGCGAGATCATTGCCGCGGCCCAATTGGGTGATCTTGCAGCCCGCGAATACGGCCATCGCGTCGAGAACATCTTCGGGTCGCGCCCGACGCTGCCGGCGCTGGGGTCCGACGGCGGATCAGATCGTGTTTGAACCGCTGCCCAAAGCCTGTAATCGGCGCCAATGCCCTGGGCTGACGCCGGCATTTTGTCTGAAGGCGGTCGAAAAATGACTTTGGCTCGAGAACCCGCACGCGAGTGCGATCTCGGCGATCGAATGAACTGAATCGGCGAGCAGTGTCTTGGCGCGCCTCGTACGGCGCTCAAGCTGCCATTGATGCGGCGCCATTCCGGTTGATCGCTTGAAAGCTCGACCGAAATGCTCCACCGACAGCCCGCACTCCTGCGCCAGCTGCGCCAAGGAGACATCCAGGCACGTGTCGATCAATTCCTTTGCACGACGCTCCTGCCACGGCGCCAAACCACATGACCGTGGGCGAGTGGCCCTCCTTGAAGTGCCATATCTGCCCATGACACTGAAGCAGGCAGCGTCAAGTATGGTGTCGATGAGCAGGTCTCCTGTCATCGCCGGGCGATCGAATGCAGCGACGGCCGCCGCGCCCAGGTGACGTATCACTGGGTCATCGAAGCCGACTGTTGGGGAATGCGTAAGCTCCACGAATGCCGGCATGTCGTTGCGTTCCGCGTATGCCTTCATGCTTGAAATCGGCATATGGAAATGCACGGTATGGCCGGCATCGTTTTGAACGACGCGAGGATCCTGCCTCAGATCGATGACATAGGTATTGCCCGCCTCGGCAGGATTGCCCGATGCAAATCGATCGTTGAGCCAGAACTCTTGCCGAACGTGCTGCAGATGAAGCACGATCTGGTACGCCTCGTCGCAGCCAAGTGAAGCACTGAGGCCGGATGGGGCCGTGACGGACTGGATTTCCGAGACGGAGAGAAACCCGCTCTTCAGTCTGCTGTGAAAATGGCTACGGGCCGCCGACGAGCCAACGAATTCAGTCAGTTTCCGGCTATAGTCGCCGCCCGGTTCTTTTTCCAACGTTTCCATGAGGACGGACCCGCTCGGTGAAATCCACGTAACCTATCCTGATGAGATACAAAGTGACATCAACGGAGTAAAATTCAATAGAAAAATTTGAGACGACGCATAACCGGCAAATAGGCTAGAAATTTAGCATTGGTATCCGAAATATATAACAATATACAACTTTATAGCCACCGTATCCGTGAAAATGTCAGTTCTGATTTTGCCAATAACCGTCACAAATATTTAATTGTTTTCTTTATCTATTCCGCAAGTTATCGGTTTTTCCAAAGAGCTAGACCCGAAATGAGTATCCGCATATCGCAGATGTGCCAAATTCATTCACGTGCGATTGCCTACGCGTGAATGGGGAGCCGGATCGTGAAAGTGGAACCGCATTTGTTACCGGCCGAGGCCGTGATCTCACCGTTGTGCGCCTCGACGATCGAGCGACAGATCGAAAGCCCCATGCCCATGCCTTCGGTCTTGGTGCTGTAGAAGGCGTTGAAGAGCTTCAAGGAATTAGCAGGGGCGAAGCCTTGCCCATTGTCCATAACTTCTATGACGACGCGGCCCTCCGCACTTTGGCTGGCGATCTGGAGCACACGGCCGTCGACAGCGTCCATGGCCTGAATTGCATTAATAACCAGATTGATGATCACCTGTTGCAATTGGACCCGGTCACCAAGCACCCGCGGTAAAATCGGATCTAGCGACAGGCTGACCTCGATCCGATGCTCGACAAGTTCGCGCTGCAGGAGAAGCAGTGTCTCGTCGATAATATCATTGACGCTGAGCGGAAAATGCTCGGCATCGGCGTTTCGCGCCAGCGCGCGCAAACGGTCGATGACGTCACTTGCCCGCCTCGCATTGCTCACGACCCTTTCGAGTGAGGTACGGGCTGCCTCAATGTTCGGTAGGCCGCGACCTAGCCAACGGATGCCGGCTTCGCCGTTGGTGATAACCGCGGCAAGCGGCTGGTTGGTCTCGTGTGCCACGGAAGCGGCAAATTCCACGAGTGAGGTAACGTGAGATGGACGGGAGAAATCTCCCAGCTTCTCGTGCCCAGCATTCTCAGTGTCACGACGGCCAATAGTCCCGGTGTTGAATTCCATGGTTTCCTCCGACTTACAAATCCTGGCCAGCACCGAGTCATTGCCGGCGCGTCAACGAAGCTATTCAGCCAAAGCGCCTGATGGCGTTATCGATGGTGAAGTCCACCTAGCCTGCGGCATGGTTTCAATGCGGTTGCCGCTCCACCCTCGAGCTCGCGAATGCACCGGGGTGAAGACAAGTCGGCCACCTCCCAGCGCGACGTTGGAAAAACTGCGCTTGCATTGCTGCCTCACGCTGGTCCGCCGCCGCTGACCAACAGATGCTGGCCGCTAACGAACCCAGCCAGATCGCCGGCGAGATATTCGGCAGCGTCGGCAACGTCCTCTACCGATCCCATCCTTTGCATCGGTCTGAACGATTTCACGAACTCGCGTACTTCCGAACGCACACCATCAGTGAATATCCCCGCCCCCTCGATGGCGGTGGGCAGTATCGAATTTACGGCAACTCCACGGTGGCCGATCTCCTTGGCCAGAACCTGGACCAGAAACTGAGCGGCAATCTTGCTCCCTCCGTAGAGCCCCCGACCAGGCAGCGGAAAAGCCGTATTGCTCGTACCGACATAGATGATCCTCCCATTGTCAGCCACGCAGCGAGCAGCTTGCTGGAGGGTAAAGAAGGTGCCTTTGGCGTTGACCGCGAACAGTCGGTCAAAATCCGGCTCCGTGAAATCATCCACGGGTTTGGCGACCAGTTCTATGCCCGCGTTGGCGACTACGATGTCGAGCCGACCGTACGTTTGAAGCGCTGTATCAAACAGTCGCCTAATGTCGCTTACGCGGGCGATGTCCGCCTGGATCGCAGTCGCGTGACCGCCGCTGCGAACGATATCCGCCGCGGCCTGTTCGGCCAGAGCACTGTTGCTTGCATAGTTCAGGACAACCTTGGCGCCTCGGGCAGCGTAACGCTCCGCGATTGCACGGCCTATCCCTCGACTGGAGCCAGTTACCAGCGCCACTTTTCCATCAAAACCCATGATTCATCCCTAGATAAAATACGGTTTCACCGCATCAACACTAGGAGATACCAGGCGCACCTACGAGTATATCTTGGAAAATATGTGAAATACCGAATTTTTCGGATATTTTCAGCTCTTTACCCATCACTGATCGCTCCGAACAAGCGGCGCAGTGCGATCGAGGGCCCCTTCCGCGAGAAACTGCATTGCAAACTCTTGTTGGATCATTGATGCGGCGGTTTGCCGGGAGGCGTGGCACCATTGCGCAAGAAATGCTGCCTGAACCTCGCGCCGAAGGCACGGGTGTAGAAGCTCGCCGGCACCGCAGATGCGGCTGCCTCCTCTGAGGAAGAAACGGCGTATAAACCGCAGTCCTGCGCGCGTCCGCAACAGGGACGTTGTCGCGCGCAGGACGGAGGAAATTCGCCCCCGCCGCGGGCGGTTAACGGGACAGCCGTAAAAGCGTCAGCATAGCGCCGGCCGCAGGACGCGACGCGGGGACCGACTGTCCCCGTCCGCTAGGCGGCGAGGCGGTCGGCTAGTCCGGCCTGCGAGCATAGCCAGACGAGCAGGCTGGTTAGCTCTGGCCGCGTCTCACCTTCGTGCAGCAGCGCGAAATGCCAATGTGGATCGCCGATCACATGGTCGAACGGGGCAACGAGGCGTCCCTCGTTAAGCATGGGCTTGAATAGTTGGCGCGGAAGCAGCGCCACGCCATTGCCGGCAACCGCGGCGTCCGCGTTTAGGTCGTGGCTTGGATACTCGATACCGGTATACTGAAACCGAACGTCCTCAGCAGCACCTGCCTCCCGCAACCATCGCGCCCAGTCGGGGTGCGGCAGCAGCACGCAGTTGGCCAAATCCGAGACGTGTCGAAGGCAGTGACGACTTGCCAAATCCGCAGACAGCATCGGCGTAAGGTCGACCGGAAAAAGAGCATGTGCCTGCCACCCCGGCCAGCGGCCAGTCTTTCCAGTGCGAATCGCGATGTCGAAGCTGTCCTTCGATCGGAGGTCAGCCGAGACATCCAGTTCAATGGCTCCATCGGGATTATCCCTTTGATATCGCTCGACCCGGGAAGCAAGCCAGCGCGACACAAAGGTGGGTGGGGCTGTAATTCGGATGATCGGGCGCGCGCAACGAAATTCCTCAAGCGCGAGATCAATCTCACCCAAAGCTCCGTCCACGCGTCTCGCCAGAGCCATCGCATCCGGCGTCGGCACGACCCGCGGCCCCCGTCGCACGAACAGCGTTTTTCCGAGCTCCTGTTCGAGCGTGCGTATGCGCAGACTGACGGCGGCAGGCGTCAGGAAGAGTGTCTCTGCGGCCGCAGCAAAGCTCCCCGACCTTACGCATTCGCCGAGAACCCGCAGTGACTCCACGGACGGACGCTTCATAAGTTTTCCTTGTTTTGATCGAAAGGAACGAGCGTTTTGTCAGTGCAGGCGAAGGTGTCAAGAGAGTTCTCCGGAATAGGAGTTGCCAAATGTCGCTGCAATCGCGCCTGTTGTTCGATCTGTCCATCACCCTTCACCCGATGATCGATCTTGGCCGGACGCCAGCAGGCAGCCGTCGCATTTACCCCGTATCCGGCGGCTCGTTTGCAGGCGATCGGCTGAATGGCAGCGTCTCGCCCCTCATCGGATCGGATCTGCTTCTTGTCAGAGCCGACGGCGCGTTTCAGCAAGACGTGCGCCTTCTGCTTGTCACCAACGATGATGCCCACATCCTGATGACTTACCGCGGCATTCGCAGGGCTTCCGCCGAAGTCGACCACCGACTTTCTCGCGGGGATATTGTCGGTCGATCGGAATACTATCTGCGAACGACCCCCTATTTTGAGACCTCCTCGGAAAAGTATGGGTGGCTAAACAGCATCGTCGCCGTTGCACAGGGCGGTCGTATCCCGGGGGGCGTAAGTTACGAAATACACGAAATCCTTTGACCTTCGCGACGAACACCAAGGAGAACGCAATGGCCGCGACCTACACCTTCGATATCTACTCCACCCTTGATGGCTATGGTGCGTTCGGCCCAGATGCAGACTGGGGTGGCTATTGGGGAAAGCAAGGACCCGAATTTCTCGACAATCGCCGCGCCATCTACAGCCAAAAGCAGCGGATGGTCCTTGGGGCCAACACATTTCGGCAATGGGTGCGGTTCATGGGCCCGAGCACCGGGACCATGAAGGTGCTTGATCCTTTAAACGCACAACTGCGCGCACTGCCGACAACAGTAGTGTCGAGCACCGTTGAGGGCTCCCTCGACTGGCCGGACGCAACGGTCGTCCGCGGCAACGCCGTCGACGTCGTCGCGCGGCTGAAGGCAGAATCGCCGGTGCCCTTGCGCTCGCATGGCAGTCTGTCGCTGAACCGCGCACTGATGGCCTCGGGTCTCGTCGATCGCATTCAGGTGACCATCTTTCCTGTGATCACCGGGAAGACTGGAACTGACCCGGTCCTTGTCGTCGGAGCCGACTTTGACCTAGAACTGATCGAGAGCCGGACGTTTGACGGCCTTACCCAAGAGCTGATCTATCGGCCTACGCTGCACGGTTGAGGTCGTTCCGCGCTGTCGGAGATCGATGCGTGCATTCCGCCGTCCGATCGTTTTGCGTCAGATATACACGAGTGGAACATTACAACCCAAGTGAGGACGGGTCTCCTTGTGGCGCAAAGCCGCCGTTCAAAGGTAGCACGCGCGGAACTTCGTGCTGACGCGCAATCTGGCGCATTGTGCAAGAAGTCGATGCCTTCAAAGCTATCCAAAAACCGAATCTAGTGTCCCACTTTGTCCAAAAGCAACCGCAATTCGGACTGAGGCGCCACCCAGAAAGTTCGAAAAGCTTCCATGAACCCCAGGCGAATTGGACGCGCTCTGTGGCCTGGGTCTCGGTAACCATCTAATATTATCCGATGGTGGAATTTCTCTCGGCATCGCTCACAATTTCGGTATAGGACAGACGCGTGGGGCGAGCTTGATCCCTATCGTAGGAGCTGATACTTGAGCGATCAAAACGAAGCCCAGACGGCCGATCTCGTGGAGCTAACTGCAGACATTGTCTCTGCCTATGTAAGCCAAAATCCACTACCCGTTGCTGGGTTGCCAGATCTGATCGCGGCGATTCATTCGTCACTGACAGGTCTTGGCCAGCCGAATGTGGCCGAGCTGCCTAAACAGGAGCCAGCCATCAATCCAAAACGGTCGGTAGCGCCGGACTACATCATCTGCCTCGAAGACGGGAAGAAATTCAAATCGCTAAAGCGCCATCTCTCGGTACACTACGGACTCGCTCCGGACGAATATCGCGAGAAATGGGGATTGAAGCCGGATTACCCGATGGTTGCGCCGAACTACGCGGCTCAAAGATCAACGCTTGCGAAGGCGGCGGGGCTAGGACGCAAACCGCAGCCGGTCTCTGCTAAAAAAGTTCCTGCCAAGCGCAAGCCCAAGGCCTAGTACAGACAAGATTCTGGAGCGTCCCACCTCGGGCGCTCTGGTTTCGAGCAAAACGACCCACCGGCCACGTGCCGGGGCGCACTCCAGAAGGCGGACACTATTGCGAGCAAGCTGCAACGTGGTCAGAAGCTGGATAGGAAGGACCGCTATATCACCATCCTGTCGCGCGAGGATTCGCAACACTCGCGCTACGAGTGGTTTATATTATGGGTAGCCTAGGCGGAAAAAATCAGCCCTATCGTCAGTGCCCCCGCGGCGTAAACAGCCGGTAAAATCTGACGATTCACACCAATCCGAAGCAAGGTGTGACCAAGGTGGTCCGTGCCGCCCATCCAAGGCCTTCGCCCCTGTAGCAAGCGGCGAGAGGTTACGAATATGGCATCAATCAGCGGGACAGCAATCCACGCTAGCGAGGCGTCAAAACCTCTTTTCGAAGCAAGAAGCACGATTGCTGCGCCGAGGAGAAGACTGCCGCTATCGCCCATAAAAACGCGGGCGGGCGGATAGTTGAAGCAAAGAAACCCGACACACGCGCCCGCACCGGCCATCCCGATATCGCCGCCCAGCCCCAGGAAGGCAGCCGCGACCGCGCTCGCGGCAAGACCATCGGCATGATCGAGCATGTTGACCGCGTTGCAAGCTATCCAAATGACGATCGGAACCCACCACACGCCTGTGATGATCCCAGCTGATACAGCCGCAGCGGCCAATGCCGCTGCCTTGGCACCGGCGGAAAGGGATCGGACGTCATCCAGCGCGCCGATCAAGCAGAAAACAGCCAGCAGAAGAATATGCTCTACCGGAAGCCACGGAGATATCGCGATCAGCATGGCGGGGCCTGCCAGTCGAGGGATCTCCCCCGATGTGTGCCATCGATCGCTCTTGACCTTTGAGACCGCTCCGATGCGGGTCGCCAGACGCGCAAACAGCCACACACCAATAACCGCTAAGAGCAGGGCCCCGATGAACGGTACAAATGGGCCAAGCGTCAAGCCATCACTCGTTGGGTGCGCATGTGCTCGATGCTGTCGGTGATTGTCTGGTTTGTGCTTCGCAGCGGGCGCCACCCTGTCATGGTGGTCAAAAGACTGGTGTCCGGTACGCGATCATACGTTACGGCAAACCTCTCGCCATACACCGCGGTGGAAGGCTTCGTGACGATCGGGGCGCCGGACTTGGCGGCCTCAACCACCATCTTTGCAAGATTGCCGATCTGCACCGCCTCGCTGCCGCCCAGATTGACTGGTCGTCCCCGCAAGGATCGACATTGGATGATCAGGAGTAACCCTTCGGCGGCGTCGGCAACGTGAAGAAATGCCCGCCTCTGTTCGCCGTCGTCGTGAACAACGAGCGGCTCGCCTCGCAAGGCTGCGTTGACAAAAACCGGCAAGACCAAGCCGGTCACCGGTCGCTGCCGTGGACCAGCCATGTTGAATGGCCTGACGATCCAGGTGGGGATACCGAAATCGAAAAACAGTCCGGCAACCAGATGCTCGACCGCCGCCTTGGCGGCAGCATAGCCCCACCGCGGCCGGAGATCCGTCATCACGGGATCGGACTCTGTGATTGGCCGGTCCCGGCCGGAGCCATAGACTTCGGAGCTTGAGGTATAAAGAAGCGGGCGCTGGTGCAGTCGGCATGCCTCGACAATCGCACAGCCTGACTCGAGAATGCCGCTGGTAACGGCAAAGCGTTCCTTATGGGCCAGTTGAACCCCGATCGGGCTCGCCAGATGGAACACGGCGTCCGCCTGGCGAACCTCATCGTGAACCGCCGCACTGTATGCTGGATCACCAACCCTGAAGGTCCGGATCGTTAGGCGGGGATCACTGGCAGGAAGATTGTGAAGCGAGCCGTTCGAAAGGTCATCGATAACGGTCACGCTGCAATTGCGCGCCAGCAACAGATCAACCAGTGCCGACCCAACGAAGCCTGCGCCACCGGTAACCAGTAGGTGAGTTCGCGGGCCGAATTCAACCATGTCCGCGCTATGGTTGTCCACAGTTGCCACCCTCCAGAACGACCCGTGGCCTCGCAACGCACGGGACAGTCTTTCTATACAATCATAGACAGGGCAAACAATCCCGTTTTTTCACCAAGGCGATCGAGTTTTCGCCATCTTGATATCGCCAATGAACGAGTACCCATCCGAAATGTTGCCAGTAGTCCGACGCCGTGGCTCACGAGAGCAGAACTGATTCTGGCACATGCCTACCAATGTGTAGGTTTTCGTCGCTCCAGCGTGAAACAAATTGTGAGGGTATCCCCACGTTTCTCGCAATGCGGCTTGTAAATCGAACCGCGAGTGCCCCACTGCGGATGTCCCGTCATCGACTCATGTGGCGCAACCAGGCTATGAAACTGGTCGGCACTGCGGGAGGCGCTTTGAAACCCGACTATCGGCCAGATATCGACGGCTTGCGCGCAATCGCAGTGATCGCCGTCATTCTTTTCCATTTTGAGGTGCCCGGTTTCCCGGGCGGGTTCGTCGGCGTCGATATCTTCTTTGTCATTTCTGGTTACTTGATCACGCGCCTTCTGGTGGCGGAAGGCGGTGGACCATCCCTTGTCGAATTCTACGGCAGGCGGATGCGCCGAATACTGCCGGCGATGCTGGTAATGATCAGCCTCTCACTCGTCGCAGGGTGGTTTCTGTTGCTCCCGGGGGATTATGCCGCTCTAGGACGTAGCGCGGCGTATTCCACGTTCGGGCTGGGTAATTACTACTTTCTCTGGAACACAGGCTACTTCGACCGCGAGTCGACGCTTCTGCCGTTGCTCCATCTCTGGTCGCTCGGCGTCGAAGAGCAGTTCTATCTCGTATGGCCGGTGCTGCTTCTGATTGCCAACCGGCTGGCACGCGGCCGCCACCTACCGGTTGTCGTGCTGATCTGCATCGTCACGCTAGCCAGCTTCTCGATCTCCCTCCATCTGGTAGCGGTCGATCCGAAACAGGCGTTCTATGTTGCTTTCAGCCGAGCCTGGGAATTGGCCCTCGGCGGCCTACTCGTCTTTGCACCGCCGATCGGCCGCCGGCGTACATCCGAAGCGTTCGGGCTGATCGGCCTTGGCGCGGTAGCCGCCAGCACCCTCTGGCTATCGCCGAGCCAGCCGTTTCCGGGCCTTGGCGCGCTCGTTCCGGTGATCGGCGCTGTCCTGCTCGTTTGGCCGCGGTCGCAGTCAACGATCTCGGCGCTGCTTGCGAGCGCGCCTTTGCGATCGACGGGCAAGATTTCCTATAGTCTCTACCTCTGGCATTGGCCGATGCTAGTCTTCTTCCGTCACTACGCCGGCACCGCATTGCCGTCAGCGGTCGAATCGTCCGTGCTTATAGCGATGGCCTGGTTGGCGGCGTATCTATCCTGGCGGTTCGTCGAGGAACCCGTTCGCCGCTTGCGGGCTCCGCCGTCGAGGGCACTTATCGCTGGTACCACCGCCCTGGCGATGGTTTGCCTGAGCGCCAATGCGATCTTCGAAGCCGGCGGGTTCAGCAGCAGGATTTCGAAGGAAGCCGAGGCAATGCGCAGCCTTGATGTGATGTGGGATTGGTCATGCCCGCAAATGGTCAGCATTCCTGAGCTGGGCAGCACCTTTTGCGCGTTCGGTACGCCTTGGGAAAAAGCGGCGCGGCACGCTGTGCTGTGGGGCGACAGCCATGCCGAACATCTCGCCCCGCTATTCGACAGCGCAGGCAAAGGAGAAAATACGGCTTTCTTTCTTTATCGCCCCTGCCCCGCCGCCTTCGGGGAGGGTGTCCACCGCGACTTTCCCGATTTCCCCGGCTATCGGGAAAGTTGCTCATTGTCACGAAAGGCTGCGGTCGGCATGCTGAGACAGCGGACAGACATCGACCTCGTGGTGTTGTCCTCCGCCTGGACAAGTCTTGCCACCACCGATGTCGTTGCTGATGATGGACAGCGGACGGATAAAGTCCTGTTGTTGCGTGATGGCCTGCGCAGCCTTGTCGAGGAAATCAGCAACCCGGATCGACGCATCGCAATCATTGGCCAAGTGCCCGGTCCAGGCATTGACCTGACTTCGTGCGCGGCGATGCGCGAAAGCGGTATGCTTAGGCGTTGTTCGACCGAGATGAACAGCGAGCAAGTCTTCCGTACCTGGTCGCCGATGGTGACCGCGCTCGGATCGCTCGTTCAGGATAATGCCGTGGTCTTTATCAATCCGGTCAAAGGCATGTGTCTGGACAGACATTGCCCGACCTACATCAATGGCGAGTTCATCTATCGCGATGGCTCGCATATACGCAGAAACCTGAGGCCCGAGACCGACGATGCCATTGCTCGAATGATGGGTCTCTATTCGGCCTTGCCGGACCAGGAGCAGACCCGGATATCGGCTGCGAATGCCGCGCCGTCTCCAACAGCCGGCAAAAGCAATTGAGTGAGATGCGAAGCGGCGAAGCTCTACCTTCGACGGCGACTGGAGCGGCCTGCCGCGAAAGCAGCAACGCGCTGCCCGATGGAGGGCAGGCCGGCTCCCTGTCATCTACGGCTTCTGCCGCAATTGGCCGTCATCGCACAGACATAGACGGGCTTAGAGCTGTCGCCGTTCTGGCGGCAGTATTTTTTCATTTGAGAATTTCAGGTTTCTCCGGCGGCTTTGTCGGCGTCGATGTGTTTTTCGTAATTAGTGGTTTTTTGATCACCCGCATTGTGGCGACCGATATCGACGCAGGGCGTTTCAGTCTGGCGCAGTTCTATTCGCGTCGGGCGCGCCGCCTCTTGCCGGCTTTCTTCACGACGCTGTCGCTTTCATGCGTCGCTGCGTTTCTGTTGTTTACGCCTCAGCATCTTGAGACCTTCGGGAAATCTCTGGCAGCAGCGGTTTTAGGCGTATCCAACATTTTTTTCTGGCGCGAGTCCGGTTATTTTGATCTCGCCGCGCGGATGAAGCCGCTCCTTCATACGTGGTCGCTGGGCGTGGAGTGGCAGTTCTACCTCGTTTGGCCATTGCTGCTTTCAGTTTTGCTGGCCCTATTCCCACGGCGAATGGTTTGGCCGATCATGGCCATTGCCATTTTTAGCTACTGTCTCATTTTTGAATTCCAGGACGGATCAGTTTGGCTGCTTTCTCGAACGGGGGCCGCCGAGTGGATCGCCGACGGACGTGCCACCGTCTTCTACAACACGCCTTTTCGCGTGTTCGAGTTCGCTTGCGGCGCTGCGCTGGTATGGCTTCCGGGACCGCGGTCCATCATTGTCCACGAGTTGCTCGCCCTGCTCGGGCTGACACTCATCTTGAGCGCCATCTTCGTTCTCGGAAGTGGTTCGGGCAATCCCGCCTGGAACGTCCTTCCGCCTGCAATCGGCGCCGCGATGGTGCTGCATGCTGACCGTTCGCGATGGACAGGCCTTATCTTGCGCAACGGTCCTGTCTCTTATGTCGGACGCATCAGTTACTCGCTCTACCTCGTCCATTGGCCGCTGATCGTGTTCTGCGAATATGGGCTCCTTCGGCCACTGCTGCCGGCAGAAGCCATTGTCGTCGGGCTGCTGTCCTTCGCCCTGGCCATCTTGATGTTTCATTTCATCGAACAGCCTTATCGCAGCCGCCGTGGCCTAGCCGGACTTTCAAGACTTGCCTTGATAGGTGTGGTCACATTCTCGGTGGTCAGCTACGCGATGTCGGGCGGAATGTCCTGGCGACTTCAGTTATCGGTTGCGGGAACCGAACTGGCTGATAGCACAGCGTTGAAGGCAATCAGCGGCTCGCTGGGGTGCGAGGATTTCTGTGAGTTCGGAAATCTTAGCAGCCCAAACAAGATCCTGGTGGTTGGCGACTCCCATGTCGACCATTACACGCGTGCTCTCGAGGAGCTTGGGGGTAAGGAGTTCCATTTCCTGCTGGCGCAGGCTGGCAACTGCTATTTCGGTGCGGATCTCCAGACCCGGACAACCGGCGCCGTCACACAGCACTGCCGGAAAGCGAACGACCAGGCCGCGCGTTGGCTAACGGCCGGCGGCATCGTGGCCATCGTCCAGGCGCAGCGCTGGCCCGGATATCGCAACATGCTTGAGAGCAAGGCCGACGTCACGCCTGTCGACATGCCAGACGTTGCAAGGTTGTTTCCGACCATGCTCGGAGATATCGCGAAGCTCTATGCCGGGTTTCACGGCCCGGTCATTCTGGTCGGGCATGCTCCCAACACCAATCTGATATGCAATACAAGACCGGCCTATTTCTCCCTGCCTTGCCCTGTTCCATCGCGCGCCGAGCATGTCGCCTTCGAGGCGGCGTTTGCAATTTTCGCACCTGCGCATCCCGGCTTCGAACTGGTTGATCCCATCGCAACGATCTGCTCGTCAACAGCGTGCCAGGCGACCGACGAAGCCGGACATAGCCTCTACGTGGATGACCATCATTTCTCGATATTCGGGGCAAGGCTGATCGTGCCGATGATCATCTACCGACTTCGGAGCGATCTGTCGGTGGCATCGCGATAGACGAATAGGCACTGGGCGACAGCGGACCCCTACCGGTGATCAAGTCGACGGGACCGGCGCAGCGAAGCCAGCATCGCGAGAGACCACGCTACCGTCATACATAGGAGAAGATTACAGAGCGGATTGATCGAGAGCGGGATACCGACTTCGTAGTCGCGTCCATTCTGGCGGGGGTCGCTGCCATCCGAGGCAGCGAACAGCAACGTGTCGCGCCGGCGGAACGTGTATTCGCTGGGCCGGACCGCCGGCCTTGCCTGTGGAGACCATTCGACCCGTTGGAGCGATGCCGTGTCCTCGCGCATATAGGAAGCTGCTGAAGAAGACAACCCGGGGCCAAGGTCGCTGAACCGGAACAGGCCGGGAAATTGCGGCGGCGCAAGAAGGGTCTCGTATCCACCCCTGGCAGCGTAGATGGTGTCGGCCTGCAGGCGTTTCACAGCGAATGGCGGCGTTAGCAACAGGATCGCGATGCAGCCGGCGACGAAGAACGCAACGCCACCCACCGTTCCGAAGGCAAAGCTCCGGCGTGTTTCATCGTTGTCCACTGGCGCCATCCGCCCGGCAATCATGCCGCCGACGCCGAGAGCTACAGGCAGGAAAAGGCTCGGCGTGAGCAGAAGGTCATGCGATGTCAGCATGACGCCGACCAATGCGACACCCAAAGGAAGATCGCCCGCATCCCGCACGAACCAGAAGGTGAAGGCGACGACCCCGAGCGGGATCAGCCAGCCGAAATGGCCAAAGGCGATGGCGAACAGGACGAAGGTGTTGTGGGGGGCAAGCGGCTGGGCCACCTCAAGCCCGCGGCCAAAGAACCCGCCCTCTCGATAGGCGAGCAGGCCACGCTCGAGAAAGAGAGCCCGGGCCGAGATCGAATTTCTGCCGCCTTCGCCTGTCAGGCGCTCACCGAGTGCCTCGATCTTGGCGACATTGCCGGTCGGGCTGGCTTTGGGCGATGTCGGCGGGACCGCAGCGGCCGGTGCGGAGGACAATGGAGAGGGCGCGGCTGTAAAGCTGGGGCTGGTTTTGGGCGTGGGCGACGAGAGCGCGGAAGTTGGTGCTCCCGACGATGGGGGGGGCGCTGGGACTGATGACGGCGTAGCAATAGCAGGCGCCTGATCAACCGATGCGTCGACGGCCCTCGCCGCCGCATCAAGTGCATCGGCCAGGGACACTATTCCGGTAACCGACCCATCGATGGCGGCGCGGAAATAAGCGTTCACGGTTAGAGCGGCGCCGATCGTCCCGAGTAGCACAAGACCGACGGCACAGGCACGCGCCCTGCCCTTCGGGTCAAGCTGGAAGCGCCGGCCGTCGCGGTATCGCGGCCAGATGCGGACGGCAATCGGCACCGCGACCGTGGCGACGGCTGCAAGAATGGTCGAGCGCGAGAGAGTGACCAACAATGCTGTACCGACAAGGATGAGGTAACTCGCGCGCCATGTTTTCGATACGGCGCGGTAGCTCGCCGCGGCGCCGAGCAGCAGCCCCGCTGCGGCGACGTTCGGGTTGATCGCCAGACCCGCGGCCCGGCCGGGGGTACTGGTAAAGCCGTCGGCAAAAAACAGGTCAATGAGGCAAATCACGGCGTTAAGAGCTGTGACCGACGCCGACAGCCGTAACGCCACCAGAGGTGCCGAGGCAAGCATGAGAACGATCGCGGTGCCGCCGAGAAAGAGCGTGACCAGATAGCTCTTGGCAACGATCCCGATGGAATGCAGCGCCGTCGCGGCAACCGCAATCGCGGCGGCGATCGCAAGCGGCAGGATCCTGGCGCGCACGTCCCGGCGCGTAGCAAGAATGGCGATTGCAGCGATGAGGACGCCGCCGTAGATCGCGTAAATGACAGACCTTGCGAGGTCGTCCCTGCCCATGAAGAATGGCAGAAAGAACGGCATGAACCAGGATTGGTAGACGACGACCACGAACGCGCAGAGCCCTGCGGCAGGCTTCACGAAGAACGACCGCGGCGGAGCCGTCGCCTTCGAGGGATTAGCAAGGGCGTCAGCGTTCCCGCTCATTCATCTGCCCGCGAGGTAGAGGCGTTCATAAGCGTCGACCATTGTCCCGATCGAGTAGCGCAGCCGCATCCTCCGCTGTCGGAATTCGCGGTCAGCTGCCGGCTCCGGCAACCGGCCGACAACGGCAAGCAATCCACGCGCCAGATCGACAGGAGCCCCGGGCTCCACCAACTCACATCCGGGCAGGCCGGAGATCGCCTCCGGATTGCCACCGACATTTGTGGCGACGACCGGAAGACCGGCAGCCAGCTTCTCCATCAAGGCGTTGCAAAAGCCCTCTTCGTGAGAAGCGATCACCCCGACATCCATGCCGGCAAGCAGACCGGGGATATCGTTCTGCGCGCCCAAGACATGCACCTTCGATCCAACGCCGAGCCGCTGGGCCTGCTCCGCCAGAGCCGGTCCGATGCCCCGGTCCTGCCCGACCACGAACAGTTTCAGATTCGACCGCTTCTGGCATGCAAGAGCGAAGCCCTCGATCAGATCGCGATGCCCCTTATAGGGGATCAGATTGGCGACTATGACGATGCCGAGCTCTTCCGGATCGAGGCCGAATCGGCGCCGAGTTTCCTCCCGGCGATTGCCGATATCATCGAAGCGACCCAGATCCAGCCCGTTCGGGATCACGCGGATGCGGTCGATGTCGTAGTCGTCGCGGGCCGCCATGTCGGCCGCGACCGCATGGGAATTGGCGATCACGACATGAGAAAGCCGGTTGGCGATCCGATCCATCCGTTTTAGCCGGGGCCAACGATCCTGATGGTAGCCCAGGCCGCGTCGCGAGGTGATGATGAGCGGCGCAGACGCGATCCTACCGGTCACCGCGCCGATGAAGTTGGTTAGGGGCAGAAAGGCATGAACGACGCTTGGCCGTGTCAGGGCAACGCGCCCAGCGAGCCACACGGCAGCCGCCGCGAGAACCGTTATCGACTTCAAGGTTGGCCGCTTGTTCGGAGCGACGCGCTTTTTGACGTCCATCTCGACTGATGATAGCGACGCGGGCGTCGGGTTCTGCCGATTAAGGCCACTGAATACCGGGATGCCGGCCCGACTCAGGGCCTCAGCCAGCACGCCCCCCCCGGAAAGCGCAAAGACCTCAACCCTCCAGCCGCGCTGCTTCAGTCCCTTGGCGAGCAACACGAGTTGGCTCTCCGTCCCACCGAGATCGAGTGTCCCGATGACAAAAAGAACGCCGCGGCGACGCTTTCGGGCGATCGCTACAGAGGGTACAACAACGTACCCCTCTTCCTGGGCGTCATCCATGGGAACTTCTTCTCGCAGCGCCATCAGCCCGCCGCCGAGCATATCGCTTGGCCTTCGCTTGCCACAGACCTATGCCGCACGCAAGCGCATGGCACGTCCTTAGCGACCGGAATTGGACTGGTTATCACGAGCGAACAATATCGAAAAAAGAACATATCGACGGGCCGTCGCGATCGCTCGTTTTGTGAACCGGGTGACTCTTTCGCGGCGATTGAGGAGCGCGCCACCAGCAGCGAACAGCACCCCCATGGCCAACAACATCAGCGGCGGAAACCACTTCAAATTTTCGAACTTCGCCTCATATGCACGCACCTCACGAAAGCCTTCAGCGGTTCCGAGCGGTTGCCAGGATTGGCCATACGCGTCGCGCAGCACAGGAAGCATCGGCTCGAAACCCGCATAATAGGAATCGATTATTGACGGATTCTGCTCGATCGACGCGAGAGAATAGGGGACGAAGACGCCGTAATCCGAATCGAGAATGTTGCCATTCGATTCGACGACAGTGTGGTGGGGCACGCTGTATATCGTTGCTTCGATCGCTTGATCGGCAAGAATGGAATAGACAATTTTCGAGACTTGGGAGCAGAAGCCATAGCCGCGATCGATCGCCTTCTGCGGCGTCACGAATTCATAGTTCTGAAGGTTTTCTCCATATTGGGGAAGAAAACTCTGCATCCAGAGCAGGTAGTTGTCGAAGATGCTGATCCGTGTATAGCGGGCATCGGATGCCGTCCAGATATCGCCTTCCGTCCAATGGTGCACCATTCCGCCCGCCACGGTCCTTGTCAGGCGCCCGAGATAGGCTTGCATCGGCTCATCCGCCCTGCGGGAGAGAGCGGCGAGGTGTTCAATCTTCCGCTCGAACCCGAGCGGACCTTTGATTGCCGCAGCGGGAGGCGCCGGATAGGCACTGACCAAACCGAGCGGATAGGCGGCGACAAAAAGCAGGAAAACCGCTCCAACTCCGGCCAGAAAGAATCCCAGCGATTGCAGCCGCCGCCCGGGGGAGGAATTCGCATGTGGCCTCAACCCTGGAACCGCTTCGTCATCGTTCATGAATACAGCATATCTCAAAGCCGTGTTGGCGGACTGTACTTAATAGCCGTAATGGCCAGAATTGTGAATCGCCGCCAAGCCGATCTTATGTGAGAAATTGTCGGTAGGCACCAGTAGCGCCTTGTCGCCGGGCACTGAACGTGCGCATTGGGCGTTCCTTTAATGTGGACATCGATTTGGCATTGAACGGAAATCGGACCCCGGACAGCACGGTCGACGCACTTCGACGCTTGTGGCGACAGCTGTCGACGCGCCGGCAGCACCAGTTTTTCGGCCTTCTGGTGCTGATGCTCTTCGGCGCGATCGCCGAGGCCGCGACGCTGGGTGCCCTGCTGCCATTTCTCGCCCTGATTGCTAATCCCGATGCGATCGGCGATCAGTCCTTCGTCGCACGTCAACTGACAGGTTTAGGTCTTGCCGGTCTCAACAAAAGCCTTCTCACTTTGACGGTCCTCTTTTCGGCGGTGGCCGTCTTTGCCGGAGCCGTGCGCATTCTTCTCACCTGGGCCACCAATTCCTATGTCTTCTCGCTCGGGCACGAACTGGGCATAAGGGTCTACGAGCGCGTACTCTATCAGCCTTACAGCTATCACGTATCACGCAACTCCAGCTCCGTGCTGGCCGCGCTACATCAGGTCCAGACGATCACCGCGGGCATACTTCTTCCCCTGCTGCAGTCGATTGGCGGCGTGATCATCGGCGTTTTCATCGTCGCTGCTTTATTTGCTCTCAGTTCCTTCATGACTTTCGTGATCTTCACTGGTCTAGGGGCGATCTATCTCGTGATGTCGCTCGTCATCCGCAGGCATCTCAAGAGGAATGCCCGGATCATCGCGCGCGTGCAGTCAGAAGGCATCCGTTCAGTGCAAGAGGGTCTGGGTGGTATTCGCGACGTGATCATCAACGACACCCAGCCTTATTTTCTATCACGCTTCGGCGAACTCGATAGGCACTTCCAGCGCGCCAATGCCACGAACGCGCTAGCGGCCGGAACGCCTCGCTTCGCCATTGAAGCCGCTGGCATGGTCATCATCGCGGCGCTCGCCTATTTCCTGATTACCCGGACCAACAATGCCGGTCTGGTGATGCCGATGCTTGGGACCTTCGTACTTGGCGCGCAACGCCTGCTGCCATCCATGCAACTGGTTTACGGAAACTGGGCGCTTATGCTCAGCAATCTTGCCGGCGTGGAACTTGTGCTCACTACGCTGGAGACACCGCTTCCTCTGGACTGGGGTCAGTACTCCCGCACTCGGGTGCCATTCGATCGGACGATTGTGCTGAAAGATGTGTCATACCGCTACGCCCCCGATCAGCAGCCGATACTTGAACGGTTCAATCTCACCATCCACAAGGGAGCCAAGGTCGGCTTTGTCGGCAAGACCGGAAGCGGGAAAAGCACGACGGTCGATCTGGTGATGGGCCTGCTCGAACCGACCGGCGGAGCGATCGAGATCGACGGACATCGCCTGGACGGCACCACGCGGCGTGCCTGGCAGAGGCAGATTGCGCATGTGCCGCAGAGTATCTTCCTTGCCGACGCCTCGATAGCCGAGAACATCGCTTTTGGCATTGAGCCGGCGAGGATCGATCGCGATCGCGTGCGCGGCGCAGCGCGGCAGGCCGCCCTCGCGGACTTCATCGAGAGCTTGCCGCAGGGCTACGAGACGCGGGTCGGTGAGCGCGGCGTCCGGCTGTCGGGCGGCCAGCGTCAGCGAATCGGCATTGCCCGGGCGCTCTACAAACAGGCAACCGTGCTCGTCTTCGACGAAGCCACGAGCGCGCTCGATATGGAGACCGAGGCGGCCGTCATGGAGGCGATCCGGGAGTTGCCGGCCGACTTGACGGTGCTGATCATTGCCCATCGCCTGACGACGGTCGAATATTGCGACGAGATCATCACGATCGAGAACGGCCGGCCGGCGATCTGGACGAGGGCCGGAGGGCAGATTGCTTAGGGCAGTTTAGGGCGCGGCCTATCGGCCCTTCGGATTGCGGAAGAGAAATTCCGTGCAAGCTTCACCGGTGGATATCCTGACGAGCTCGAAATCGAACCGTTCCTTCAGGAAATCGATCACGGCGTTGTCGTCGGCAAACTCCATCGGCCAGCCGCCCAGCCAATCGCGGACGTCGGTCATGTAGCTCATGCCCCGCCCTTTTTTCTTCTCGTAGATTTGCTTTAAAAGATGCGGCAGTCGAAGTGGATTGCGGCCAAGGCCGAAGCGCCAGATGTACCAGTATTCCATCCTCCACCTTTGCCGAGGGTTGGCGGCATTGTATTGCCGCTTCACGTCGAGCCAGAATTGCGCGGAAGGCTTCACGACATTCGACGAATAGAGAGAGATGAAGAATAGGCCGCCGGGCGCTACCTTGCCCGCCGCATTCTCGATCGCTTCCCACATGGCGCCGGTGTGGTGGAGCACCCCCCACGAATAGACAAGGCTCCAGGTGCCGAGGGTCTCCAGATAGTCGGCGTCGAGTACGTCGCCTCTTTCGACGACCCAGTTTGGCGGATTCCCGGCCAACTTGCGCAGCTTGCCGGTTGTATCTACCGAAAGCGAATCAAAATCGAAGGAATGTATCCGATCCGCTTTCGCGTCGAAGGCGGCAAGCGAGTGCAACCCGCTGCCGCTTCCGATATCGAGAAAATCCATCCCTTCGAGGCTCTGTTTGCCCAAGAAGGACAAAAGCTTGTCGGCAGCTAGCTGCCGGCGTTCAGCCGAGTAGTGCTTGTCGACGAACGACGCCCAATTGGCTCCGAACTCGTACCGGTTCGACGATGGATTCCCTGCAAATGTCATTCTGCGGCTCGGTGCCCGATTTCGATGATTTCCATCATGTGAGCAGTAACTTTCTGAACATCGTAGCGCTGTTCGGCAATCGACCGGCTGTTCTTGGCCATGGATTCGGTTTCATCTGGGTTGTCAATCAGGCGGATCATGGCTTCAGCCAAGGGGGTAGTGCCGCCAACCGGCACCAGCAGGCCGTTAAACCCGGGTACGATCGGCGCGCGGCAACCCGGCGCATCCGTTGTGATCACCGGGCGCCCCATCGCCATGGCCTCCAAGACCGAGCGCGACGTCCCCTCGCGATAGGATGGAAGCACGAATATGCGCGAATCGGCGATCACTCGACGGACGTCTTCGACCGGCCCGTGATATCGGATGGTTCCGTCGGCGACCGCTGCCTCAACCTCCGACACTGGAAAGCCCGAAGGATTCGGATCTCTATCTCCGACCAAGTCGAAGCGAGCGTCAGGTCTGACTGCCTTAACCTGCTTTGCCGCACCAAGATACTCCGCGAGGCCTTTGTCACGAAGCAGGCGTGCAATCATAAGAAATCGTGGCTGCTCGGGTAATGGCGCGACTTTGAATCGGTCTAGATCGACTCCCGAACCGTTGACGACATTGGCTGGTGTGCGCCCGAGCAGGCCCTGGCGACGAAAGTCATCCCGGTCGTCGTCGTTCTGGAAGGTGACCGAGGTCGCAACCCGCAGGCTCGCGCCATAAAGAAGCCGAGCCACGGCATTGATCATCCTCCATCGGAGCGATTTGTGCCGGTCGGTGAACGCATAGCCGAGCCCGGTAATTAGCGCGTGCCGGCGGGGTATCCCCGCAATCAGGGCCGCGGGTATGCCATAGACGATCGGCTTGATCGCACAGCTCAGCACGATCCGAGGTTTGATTTGTCGCAGTTTGTTGTAAAGACGAAAGGCCAACAGCGTGTCGCCGAATGGAGCAATCGCGGCACGCTCCATCGGCAGCGGATGAAAACGGATGCCATTTTCGGTCAACCACCGAACGGTCATCGCGTCGACCGGCGCCAAGGCATGAACTTCGTATCCGGCATCGCGCAGCGCAACAAGAAAATGCCCCCGAGTGGTTGCCAGGGACTTGGGTTCGCTCACGACGACGACGATACGATTCATGCGGTCGATTTCTCGGGCCGATTGCTTCAAGCCAGTCGCCTGTTGTAAGTTTTTGAAGCTCGAAACCCAATCCTGCCGGATGTTATCCACAACATCGATCGTCATCGGCGGATGGAACACGAAATTGGTCTTGGGCATTTTTGAGTGGACACTTCTCTCTCCGCGGGCCCCTATCGTTGAATTGGCCCATGGCCTGCCATACAAGCACGTGGACTCGTAATCGATCTGAGGAATCCGCGGATGTCCGAGCGCGTTGCTGTTATCGGCTTGGGATATGTCGGGCTGCCCGTAGCCGTCGCGTTTGGCGAGGTTTTCCCCGACACGATAGCTTTCGACATCAGCGAACGGCGGATCCAGGAACTGCGTGGCGGCGTCGACCGCACTGGCGAGGTCGACCCGTTTGCGCTGAAGGAATCGTCGATCGTGCTTACGACCGACCGGGAGACGTTGAAAGGCGCGACGTTCTTCATCATTGCCGTGCCGACACCTATCGATGTCAACCGCGCTCCCGATCTTGCTGCTCTGAAACTGGCATCGGAGCTTGTCGGTGAAGTGGTGAGCAAAGGCGCGGTCATCGTGTTCGAATCGACGGTCTATCCAGGCGTGACCGAGGATTTCTGCGGGCCGATCATCGAGCGTGTTTCCGGCCTGCGTCATCCTCACGACTTCGCGCTCGGCTATTCGCCTGAACGGGCCAATCCCGGCGATCGGGAGCACTCGCTGCGACGGATCGTCAAAGTCGTATCCGGCGAGAACCCCGAAACGCTGGAGCGCGTGGCAAGCGTCTATGGCAGCATCATTGATGCAGGCGTCTACCGCGCCCCGTCGATAAAGGTCGCTGAAGCTGCGAAGGTGATCGAGAACACCCAGCGTGATCTGAACATCGCGCTGATGAATGAACTGGCCATGATCTTCGAGCGCCTTGATATCCGCACGCAGGACGTTCTTGATGCAGCAGCGACCAAATGGAACTTTCTCCCCTTCAAGCCAGGCTTCGTCGGCGGCCACTGCATCAGCGTCGATCCGTATTATCTGACCGCCAAGGCCGAAGCCGAGGGCTACCACCCGCAGATCATCCTCGCTGGCCGTCGCATCAATGATGGCATGGGGGCCTTTGTTGCCCAGCAGGTCGTCAAGCAGCTGATCCGCTCAGACATACCGGTCAAAGGAGCGTCTGTCGGCGTTCTCGGACTGACGTTTAAGGAGGACGTGCCGGATCTGCGCAACAGCCGCGTTTTCGACATGGTCAAGGAACTGAGGCAGTTCGGAATTGTCCCCAAAGTCCACGATCCTCTAGCCGATGCCGAAGCCGCCCGACGCGATCATGGCGAAACTATCCTGCCGCTCGCCGAAATAAGTGATTTGCAGGCGCTTGTTCTGGCGGTACCTCACAAGCATTATCTCGCTAGCGAAAGAGCGGATCTTTTTCAGATGATCAGGCCTGGTGGAACGTTGTTCGACATCAAGTCTGCCATCAAACCGAATGAAATTCCTGGCAACATAAAATATTGGAGCCTGTAAGGCTCCGCCTGAATTGACGCTAGGATATGCCGTGACATCAAGCAGGCCTGTTCTGATCACCGGCGCGGCCGGTTTCATCGGATTTCACTTTAGCCAGAGGCTGCTTGCCGAAGGCCGGCGGGTTATTGGCCTCGATTCCATGAATGAGTACTATGACGTCACCTTTGAAGCAGGCGAGACTTGAGCGGCTGAAAGGGTTCCCGGATTTTCATTTCGAGCATGTCGATCTCACCGACGGCAACCGCATCTCGACGCTGTTTGCGTCAACCGCTCCGGAGATCGTCGTTAATCTCTCGGCGCAAGCGGGTGTGCGCTATTCTCTCACCAATCCGCATGCGTATGTGGAAAGTAACCTCAGTGGCTTTCTCAACATCCTGGAGGGATGCCGGCACGCCTCGGTCGAGCATCTCGTCTACGCGTCATCGAGTTCGATCTATGGCGGCAGCACGCGCATGCCGTTTTCCGTGCATGATTCGGCTGACCATCCGCTCAGCCTCTATGCGGCCAGTAAGCCTCTATGCGGCCAGTAAGAAGGCAAACGAGCTGATGGCCCATACCTACAGCCATCTGTTTGCCCTGCCGACGACAGGATTGCGCTTCTTCACCGTCTATGGTCCGTGGGGACGGCCCGACATGGCCTTGTTCATTTTCGCCAAGGACATCCTCGCCGGCGAACCGATCGACGTCTTCAACCATAGCAACATGCAGCGGGACTTCACTTATATCGACGACATTGTCGAAGGCATTGCCCGCGTTATGCGCCTGCCCGCGACAGCCAATCCGGAGTGGAAAAGCGCCGCGCCGGATCCGGCGACCAGCAACGCGCCGTTCAGGATCTACAACATCGGCGGCAATTCGCCGGTTCAACTGATCCGGTTGATCGAGGTGCTGGAGGACGCGCTTGGCCGCAAGGCAAAACGCAACCTCATGCCGCTGCAGCCGGGCGAGGTGCCTGCAACTTTCGCCGATGTCAGCTCGCTTGAGGAGGCGACCGGTTTCAGGCCGGAGATTCCCATCGAGATCGGGGTTCCGCGCTTTGTCGAATGGTATCGGCAGTTCTATCGGGTATGATCCGCAGAGTCGACGCCTCGCAAAAAGGACGACAGGGGGAGGCTCATGAACGCACGCTATGATTTCGGCCGCAACTGGTCCGAGCTTGCCGCGCGTTTCGAGAACGAACACCTCAACCGGGCTTGCGAGGATCTTCGCCGCCTGCTGGGTGATCTTGAGGGCAAGACATTTCTCGACATTGGCTGCGGATCGGGGCTGCATTCAGCGGCAGCGTTCCGACTGGGCGCGGCGAAAGTCACGGCCCTCGACTATGACGCGGACTGCGTCGAAACGACCAAGGCCGTCCTGTCCCGGTTCGCGCCGGAAGCCGATTGGAGTGTCAAGCGGGCCGATGTCCTTGACAGGACCTCGCTTCCAGCCGGGACGTTCGACGTCGTCTATTCATGGGGCGTCCTGCACCATACCGGAGACATGTGGACAGCGATCGGCAACGCCGCCGGCTTTGTCGGCCGCGGTGGGCGATTGGGCATTGCGATCTACCTGAAGACACCGCTGTGCGGATTGTGGGCGGTCGAAAAGAGACTCTATGCCTCGCATAGATGGCTGAGGCCCCCGGTCAAGGCGCTGTTTGTCTCGGCCTACATGGCGGCAAGGACGCTGCGCCACCGTGACCCGTTCTCGTTTGTAAAGAACTACCGCGCGCGCCGAGGCATGGAATTCCTGGCGGACGTCGACGACTGGCTTGGCGGCTATCCCTATCAATCCACCTCGTCCAGCGAGTTGGAGATGACCGTGGAGAACCTTGGGTTTCGCACGAAACGACGTTTTAATGTAATGCCTGGAATTGGCCTGTTCGGCACCGGCTGTGGTGAATGGTGTTTCGAGCGAGCGGATTTATAGCAACGGGGTTCTTCTCACTTCGAGTTCGCGCCATAGAGGGGAAGAAACCTGAGCAAGCCAAATATGGAGCAGTAAGCGCCAGATGTGCGGTATCGTCGGTATTGTGGGTGGAGCGGCCGCGACGAGCAGCGGCAGCCTCACCGTGCGTCGCATGGCGGACAGGATCCGGCATCGCGGACCGGACGGCGACGGCGTCTGGACCGACGCGGAGGCCGGTATCGCCCTAAGCCAGCGCCGGCTGGCTATCATCGACCTATCGTCGGCTGGCGCGCAGCCGATGATCTCCCACAGTGGCCGCTACGTCATCGTCTTCAACGGGGAGATCTACAATCAGGGCGAGATGCGGGCGCATCTCGACCAGCAATTTGGCGTCCATGCCTGGCGCGGGCATTCGGACACTGAGGTCTTCCTGGCCGCTATCGAAGAGCTTGGAACCAACAAAGCGCTTGAATTGGCAGTCGGCATGTTTGCGTTTGGCGTTTGGGACCGGCGCGAGAGAACGCTGGTTCTCGGGCGCGATCGCCTGGGGGAGAAGCCGCTCTATTACGGCCGGGTCGGCAAGGCCTTCGCGTTTGCCTCGGAACTCAAGGCCTTTCAGCCGCTGCCGGACTGGTGCCCGGAGATAGACCGCAATGCGCTGGCGCTGATGATGCGCCACAACTACATCCCCGCGCCCTACAGCATTTACCAAGGCATCCGAAAGTTGAGGCCCGGCCATTTTCTCGTCCTTTCCGGTCCTATGCATGAGCCGCACGTCGAGAATTATTGGAGTACCCGCGATGTCGCAGAGCAAGGTCGGCGCGACCCTTTCGAGGGCAGCCCCGAAGAGGCGGTCGACGAGGTCGAGCGTCATCTTCGCCGCGCGCTCGAAGGACAGATGATCGCCGACGTGCCGCTCGGCGCCTTCCTGTCGGGCGGCATCGATTCTTCCGCAGTCGTTTCGGTCATGCAGTCGATCAGCGCGCGGCCGGTGCGCACCTTTACGATCGGCTTCAATGAAGCGGGCTACAACGAGGCGGACCATGCCAAGCAGGTGGCGCACCACCTCGGCACCGATCATACCGAGCTCTATGTCAGCCAGCGCGACGCGCTTGATGTCGTACCGCAACTGCCCGGCATATATTGCGAGCCGTTCTCCGACTCCTCGCAAATCCCGACTTTCCTCGTCTCGAAACTGGCACGTGGCAGCGTTACCGTGGCGTTGTCGGGCGACGGCGGCGACGAGCTGTTCTCCGGCTACACCCGCTACGCGCTCGCCGATGCATTCTGGAACAAGCTGTCGCGCATCCCGGTCGGCCTGCGCCGCGCGTCGGCCAGCCTGGCGACGCTGCCGTCACCCGAGCTCTACAACAACGTCGCGGGCGGCATCATGCCGATCTTGCCGCAACGCCTGCGCCGCGAACGCGTCGGCGACAAGATCCATAAGGCCGCGTCCGTGTTTTCGCTGGCAAGCATGGACGATGTCTACCGTCGCCTCTGCTCGCACTGGGAACCGACCCAGATCATCCCGGGTGCCGTCGAGCCGCCGACCATGCTGACGGGTCTGGAAGCGCTTCCGGACTTGCCGGGCAATGTCGAGCGGATGATGTACCTCGATATCATGAGCTATCTGCCGGATGACATCCTGGTGAAAGTCGACCGCGCCGCCATGGCCGTCAGCCTCGAGGCCCGCGTGCCGCTGCTCGACCACCGCCTCATAAGCTTCGCACTGTCGCTGCCGCTTTCCATTCTGCGCGCCGGCGGCCAGACGAAGTGGCCGCTCAGGCAGCTGCTTTACCGGCATGTTCCCAAAGCCCTTGTCGAACGTCCCAAGATGGGCTTTGGCGTGCCTATCGACGCCTGGCTGCGCGGCGCGCTGCGCGAATGGGCCGAGGCGTTGCTCGACGAGCGCCGGTTGCGCGAAGACGGGTTCTTCCGGCCCGAAGCGATCCGGCGCGCCTGGTCCGAACACCTCTCCGGACACCGCAACAACCAGTACCTGCTTTGGGACGTGCTAATGTTCCAGTCCTGGCGGGAGGTAACCCAGGGCGCTTCGGCGGCGGTGGCGGCCTGAGCAAGCGTCGCGGCCGGGCCGGTTTGGTTTTGCCGCATCCGCTCACGCAACCGGGTAAAAGAAGCGACAGTTCCACACTACCGAACCCCAAAGCGAGCAGCTATACGAAGGTGGGGCAGTGGGGCGAGGTAAGCGAGGATCGTTCGGAAGATTCTCGCGCGACCTCGATGATCGCGAAGCAAAGGCATTGAACCTGTTTACATCGCTCCGGCTCCGGCGCCCGCTCACGGCGGCACAGGTCAACCGCTACTTCTCGATCGCCTGCTTCTTTTCGCCACCGGTGCTCGGATCCGTAGTGGCCTTTGTCTTTCATGGCGGCGCGTTCTGGTCGCTGGTGCTGCTCTTTTCCGGGCGCCGCCGCTTGAACATCGACCGGCCAATGCTTGCCATGACCATCGCGATCTATGCCTATTGTGCGGCGCAGGTGCTGGCGTCGACCGTCAACGGCACGCTGCGCGCCGACGTCACACATTTCCTGCCTCTGGTCACCTTGTTGTTGTTTCCGGTCTCGTATTCGACCTGGAGCATTACCGACAAGGCGATCTTGGCGCGCATCGCTGTGCGCGCCAGCGCGGCGGCATGCGTCGGAGCGCTGGTGTTGGCAATCGTCCAATATCACTGGTTCGGAATGCCGAGGGTAGAAGGAGGAGCCGGAAATCCGATCGTGTTTGCGACGGTCACCTGCCTTGCCGTGATGATGTGCCTTGCGGGCGTCCTGTCAGGCCTTGAGAAAGCCTGGAAGCCGCTCACCGCCGCAGCGCTCGCCGGCATCGTGGCGACCATCTACTCGGGCTCGCGAATGATTTGGGTGGCCTTGCTCATCGCGGTTGTAGCCGTCCTTGTGATCAATCGCCAAAGGGTCTGCCGATCAGATATGAGACAGTTGCTCGTGATTGCCGGCGCCTCGACGCTGCTCATCGCGGCAATTATGTCTCCAATCATCGTCGATCGCACACATGTCCTGTACGATAACTGGAATGCCCTCGCCACCAAAGGCGACTATACCACCCCGCTCGGGTTGAGGGTTGGGTTGTGGGACATCGGGCTCGACGCCTTTCGCCAAGCGCCTGTTTTTGGTCATGGAATGGCCGCCAGCCGGGTGCTTTCAAGGCAGGGATTCAAACAGCACTTTGGGGCGAACGAAGGCTTCAACCACTTTCACAATGGCTTTCTGACGGCGTTGGTGCAGGCCGGGCTCGCAGGTGCGCTAACACTGGCTGCAATCTTCGCCGTGGCGGTATGGAATGCGACAAGGGTCCTGCGTATCAATCCCGATCCGTTGGAGCGCTTCGGCGCCACCATGATTGTGGTCACCGTCATAATATACATTGGTGGTGGCCTGACAGGCATCCTTGTCGGCCACGATATTCTTGACACGACGCTGATGGTCTTGCTGGTTTCCGGAACATACCTGGCTTGCGGGCAGACAATTTCGCCGATCCGCAAGAGTCGGCCAACGAATCAACCGTCTGCTTTTAGGAGGCACCAAGATGGGAGCGAATGACCTACTTGCTGAAGGGTTTCGGGTGCCGTCAGGCGTACGAAAGCCTCTCATGCAGGAACCCGCGATCAGTAGGCGGTGAGCTATGGGGATTTGTGTTTCGAGGTGTGGCGGCGTCTGTCGTGAACGTCCGCGCGCGGTGCTGTCAGGGCGGCATCGCCTCGGGACCGGCGAAGGGCGGCTTGGCATAGACCACCCAGCGCTTCTTCTTGAAGGGGGCCAGGTGGCGTAGGAAGGCCCGTCGCTCGGCGAGGTGCGCCATCGATCCGAAGAAAGCGAGCCGTCCGGCATCGTGCAGTGCGATCAGCCGGGCGAGGAACAGGCGGCGGAACAGCTTGCCGAGCACGCGTACCGGAAGGAGCAAGGCCGGGCGCGAGGAGACCCAGCGGGTCCCGTCGAGCGCGATGCCACCGCCCGGCACGATCATGTGCACGTGCGGATGGTGCGTCATTGCCGAGCCCCATGTGTGGAGCACGGCGGTGATGCCGATGCGCGCGCCGAGATGCTTGGGATCAGCCGCGATCGTCACCATCGTCTCCGACGCCGCGCGGAACAGCAGGTCGTAGACCATCGCCTTGTTGTGGAAGGCGATGTCGGTGACTTCGGCCGGCAGCGTGAACACGACATGGAAGCAGCCGACCGGCAGCAGGTCGGCTTCGCGCTCGGCGAGCCATGTCCGCGCGGCCGCGCCCTGGCACTTGGGACAGTGCCGGTTGCGGCAGCTGTTGTAGGCGATCCGCCATTGGCCGCAGTCCTCGCAGGCCTCGACGTGACCGCCAAGGGCTGAGGCGCAAGGCAGAAAATTTTGAAATGCTTCCAAGAACCCGGGGGAATTGGAGGCCAGATCGGATGTTGCGGCCAATGGATATCGTCGCGAACGTCCGCAATGAAGCGGCAATTCTCGGCGGCGAAAGAGGGTCCGAATCGGACTGTCAGCGGCTCTGTCGTGGGAACGAAAAAGGAAGAGAAGCAGAACTTTCGTGTGCGATTTTTGCACACGGTATCCCGCAACTATTTGATATTACTTACCTATCCGCCCCATCCATCATCGGGGCAATGGCAAGCTCTTGATTGTTCAGCATTTGAAAACTTTTGGCCAACTCATGGACCTTCATATCGACGACATGTGCGATGTAGGCAAGTCCCCTTGCCGCTCCAAGGCCGCAGCCTTCGATGTGCTCCAAAGACATCTTGGAAATGCAATATCGCGGCCCTCGATCGTCGAGCCTGTTGATCTCGCGCGTATCGCCTAAGAGGCTTGGCCTTGTGTTGGCAAAGATTCGGGCCACCCTGGTGTGGTTGGACGGATCGGCCGGCATGAGTGGATTCCTGCGCCTCGCCGCCGCATGTTTCGGCAGAGCGCAAAATGGGCCGGAACAACCGGCCCATCCTCAATCATTCCTCCTCAACGGGTGCCGGGATCTCATCCGGTAGGTTTTGCGGTCCGACCCGGTCGGCGACGAGCATCGAAAGCATCATCTCCACAAGGCCATTGGCAGACCCCTTATCGCCACCGGTAGCGCCCATCTGGATCTGCGGCACCAGCGGGATCCTGCCATTCTCGATCGCCTCGGCGAAGCGCATGAGAACCTGCGAGTTGAGCTGATAGTCCGGGCCGCCGAAGGCTGCGACCTTCTTCTCGGTGGCCTCGGCCTCCGCCAGACCGATGGCACGCACCCTCTCGGCGTCCGCGAAACCGGTCGCCTTGATGCGTTCGGCATCTGCAAGCGCGATGGCCTTGATCATGTCGGCCTCGCCTTGGCCGCCGAGGCGCACCTTCTCGGCCTCTGCCTTGGCGGTGACCTGAATGGTTTCCGCCTGCTGGCGGGTGCGGGCGAGTTGCGCCTTGCCCTCGTTCTCACTGATCTCGATGGTAAGTGCCGACGTCGTGATCTTGGCTTGCTGTTCGGCGAGCGCCTCCTTCTCGCGCAACGTGCGTTCCTGGATGGCCGCCGCCTCCTGCAATTTATAAGTCTCGACCTTTTCGACCGCGATCTGGCGCTCGCGGAGCTGGATCAGTATCTGCTCTATGCTGTTCTGGCCATTGGCGGCACGGGGCGTACCAATCAACACTTCTTGCAGCTCGAGACTGTAGGAATTGAATTTTTCGCGCATCTCCTCGCCCGATTTGCGCTGGATATCGCTACGCTCCTGCAAAAGCTGGATCAGCGTCTTTGTCTGGGCGATATTCTTGAAGTAAGCAGAAACCATCGGATCGAGCGTTTGTTCGACCAGCCGCTTGATATCACCGAAACGCTGCACCACCAGTGGCGCCTTCATATAGTCGATATGCACGACGACGGAGAGCGGCAGCACAGGCTCGAACGCATCCTTGGTGATCAATGACACTTCGGACAGGTTCTCGTCCAGCCTGTGTTCGCCAAACTGCTCCTTCGTCCATTTGAGCACGAAGTTGGTGGTCGGCACGATGATGATATTGCCGGCATAGGTATTGAACGCATATTTGCCTGGCAGTAGCGGCGTTGACCAGACACCGCGTGAGCCGATTTCGACCAGCTCGCCGTGACGGTATGCCTGCCCTGAAATATCCGTGCCATGGCGGCCGTTATAGGAGACGACGACACCAACCGTGCCAACATCAATGATCGTCTTCTCGACCAGTTCGACGGTCGCGAAAATGCGATTGAGGAAGTAGCTGCCGTCGGCCAGCACCTGCAACTGCCGGCCACGGTAGCCACCGGCATTGAGAAACTTCTCAGGGTCCTGAAAATTGTTGTGGAAGTTCGGGTCGTTCGGATCATTGGCAACGGTCGGTGCGATGATCTCGCCGTCCGGTAGGGCCGGACCGTCATGGATGGTGACGATGCCGATCATGTCCTCGGCATTGTGGATGACGACTGGCTCAAAGCCGCCCCGCTCCGAGATCATGCTGGACATATTGGTAAAAAGGTTTTGTTCCGACGAACTCAGATTAACAGAATAGATCGACTGGGCGGTCAGCACGATGAATTGTGCGAGATTGATAGCATAGGTGCCTTCACGCAAGATCTTGCGTTGCGGTCCTTTCTGTCCGCCTTTTTCGAGAAAGCCGCGCACATCCTGGAAATCATCGGCTTCGGTATTGGAAGCAAGTGTCTGCGTCGGAGGCAGCGGCTTGCCATCACGGGCAAAGACATAGCCGATCTGACCCTGCGGAATGGTGACAAGGTTGGCGCGATGCATCGAATATTGGAACGGCATGAAGAAATGCAGGCCACCGCGCACGACCTCCGGCTGGTAGCCGGCCTCACGGTTGAGCGCGATGAAGCCATTACTTACGGAGCCCCGGAAACTCCATAGTTTTTCCAAGATGCCGAGCCTGTCGTTTGAGATGTAGCGGACCACGCCGCTGCACCAGAACAGGATTGCCAGCACGATGGCCAGCACGGCTATCTCGATCGCCATCCATTCCATCGGGCCGACATATTGTAGGGCTTCCATCTGCTGTCTCCTATGGGCGCGCGGGTTCGTTCACCCGCCGGCCACCCGGTTGGTGTTGATTGATGAAGCGGGGAGATTGCGCAGCGACATGCTCGGCGCACTAAGGGCGTCGAATGTTTGGGCTGCTCTTTGGATGAGAAAATAACCGCGCATCCCGAGTCCCCAGTGAGGGGAAGCGCGTGGTCGTGAGCTATGTCACATCGGTGTTGCCTTGACAGACATTACAGCAAATGACGTAGGGATCGCGACAACAGGTTTAAAGATGCTCCGCGTAGAAATCGTATAAGTATTTCCAAACGTTTTTATTTCGAAAGCGTGGTGATTGGCTTCTATAAATTGGCAAGAGCGCGAAATGGCGCTCTCGACGTCTTAGAACCGTCGGCCCTCCGATCCGACCGCCTGGGAAGATGGCACGCTCAGCCGGGCCGCCTTCAGCGCCCGATGAATCTGTGTCGGGCTTCGTGGCGCTTGGCAACTCCAGATCGCTATTCCGCGACGTGGGGAACATGGCCGCCGCGCGCCAACGCATCCCCGCGCGCTATCACGACGCGAAGGCTACGCCTGTGAAGCCATGGCTCCTAACGCCGCAGCGCGTATATGTCCGCCCTGTTTTCGCCGGCTACGGGCAACGCCATGTCATCGTCCAGAAGCCGCGTGATCCGGGCAAAGCCGGTGAACGCCTTCCTTGCTTCTTCGGCTGACATCTGGCCCGACAACGCGGCCGCGCAGCAATTCAACGCGCACTGATACACAGGCCCGCGCCGGCCCGTCGGCCATTTGCGCAAGAAAACCATCGCCTCGGCGACATTATCCACTTCTTCTACAGGATGCCCCTGCCCGCGCGAAATCCGCACGGGCGAAAAGAAATGCAGGTAGTCCATTGGTTCCTCCCGGTCGATCGCAATGCGTGCGATCGAACCGATTGAAACGCGCGGCTTGGCGGTTGGTTCCACGCAGAAGATGGAATTTTCGGAAATCTGTCGGCCATCGTGCGCCGATGGGCTGCGGGCTATACCGTCGGAAAGTGGCAGGCCACCTTGCGGCCCGGTCGATATTCCCTCAACTCCGGCCGCTCGGTGCGGCAGCGCTCCGCCGCGATCGGGCATCGTGGGTGGAAACGGCACCCGGATGGCGGCTTGAGCGGGCTCGGCACGTCGCCGGTCAGGATGATGCGCTTGCGCGTCCCGCTGGGCGTCGTCTCCACGACGGGAACCGCCGAGATCAGCGCCTGGCTGTAGGGATGGGCAGGCGTTGCGAACACCTCTTCCGCCGGACCTTCCTCGACGATCGAGCCGAGATACATGACCGCGATGCGGGTCGACACCTGGCGCACCACCGACAGGTCATGGGCGATGAAGATATAGGTGAGGTTGAGCTTTTCCTGCAGGTCGGCAAGCAGGTTGACGATCTGCGCCTGCACCGACACGTCGAGCGCGGAGACGGGTTCGTCCAGCACGACCAGATCGGGGTTGAGGGCAATCGCCCGTGCAATGCCGACACGCTGGCGCTGCCCGCCGGAAAATTCGTGCGGGAACCGCATGACGTGATCCGGCAACAGCCCGACGAGGTCGAACAGTTCGGCAACACGCGCGGTGATCTCGCGAGACGAAAGCTTGCCGTGGATGCGCAGCGGCTCGGCCACCAGGTCGCCGACACGACGGCGCGGATTGAGCGAGGCCGACGGGTCCTGGAAGACCATTTGCAGGCGCCGCCGCAGCGGCCTGAGTTCGGAGAGCGACTTCGAGGTGATGTCGTCACCTTCGAACAGAAGCGTGCCGTCCGTGATGTCGTAGAGCCTTACCAGGCAGCGCGCCAGCGTGGACTTTCCGCATCCGGATTCGCCGACCAGCCCGACAGTCTCGCCGCGCCGAACCGTCAGCGAAACATTGTCGACCGCATGGACGGTTCGCCTGCCTTCCGCCGAAAACCGGGTGCCGATCGAGAAGCGCTTTCCCAGCGAACGCGTCTCGAGGATTGGCTGATCCCTGTCGGTCATCGGTTCCTTGTCGGCCATCGATTCTTTGTCGATCATCGATCCGCTCATGCCTGCACCGCCCGGAAGCATGCGGCGGCGTGGGCTCCAGCCCCGAGGTCGGGCTTGCCGGTCACGCAGGGTTCGTAGTGGACCGGGCAACGCGGACCGAAAGCGCAGCCCTGCGGCAAGCGCAGCAGCGACGGCGGCGAGCCGGGAATGGCCGGCAGGCGGCGCGGTTTTTCACCGGTCAGCGGCGGGATCGAACCGAGCAGCGCACGCGTATAGGGATGTCGCGGGTCGGAAAACAGTTCCATGCGGCTGCCGCGTTCCACCACGCGGCCCGCATACATGACCATGACGCGGTCGGCGAGTTCGGAGACCACGCCCATGTCATGGGTGATGAAGACGACCGCCGACTTGTGCGTTGCGCGCAGCTTGCGCACGAGATCGAGAATGCCGGCCTGCACCGTCACGTCGAGCGCGGTGGTCGGCTCGTCCGCCACCAGCAGGGCCGGATTGCACGACAGCGCCATTGCGATCACCGCCCGCTGGCGCATGCCGCCGGAAAGCTGGTGCGGGTAGCGCGACATCGCCTCGTGCGGGTTGGGAAAGTTCACCTCGGCCAGCAGTTCCTCGACGCGCTCCATTGCTTTGGATTTGCTGATATTTCGATGTGCGCGGATCTGCTCGGCGATCTGCCAGCCGATCGTGTAGACCGGCGTCAGTGCCGTCATCGGGTCCTGGAAGATCATCGCGATCTCGTTGCCGCGCAGGCGCCGGAGTTCACGCGCCGGCAGTCCCACCAACTCGCGGCCCTTGTAACGGATCGAGCCCTCGATGACGGCATTGGGGTCGGTGATGAGGCCCATCACGGCCAGCAGCGATACGGTCTTGCCGGAACCGGATTCGCCGACGACGCCGAGAATCTCGCTTTCCCCAAGATCGAAGGAAACGCCGTCGATGGCCCGTACCAGGCCGTCATCGGTCCGGAAGGATACTCTGAGGTCACGCACCGACAGTATCATGACGTCCTCAGGCGGGGATCGAGGAGGATGTAGACGAAATCGACCACCGCATTGGCGATGACCACGAACATGGAAGCATACATCACCGTTGCCATGATCATCGGCAGATCGAGATTCTGCAGCGCGTCATAGGTGAGCTTGCCGATGCCGTGCAGCCCGAACACCACCTCCGTCAGTAAGGCGGAGCCACCCACCAGCGCGCCGAAATCGAGACCGAACAGCGTGACGAATGCGATGAGCGACGTGCGCAGCGCGTGGCGCAGCAGGATGCGGGTTTCCGACAGGCCCTTGGCGCGGGCCGTGCGGATATAGTCTTCCTGCAGGGATTCGATGATCGCCGCGCGCAGCACGCGCCCATAGATGCCGATGTAGAGAATGGCCAGCGTGATCCACGGAATGACCAGCGTCAGGAACCAGCCCTTGGGATCGTCCGAGAAATTCTTGTAGCCGAGCGGCGGTACCCAGGAGAACAGCCAACTGTCGTGGTAACGGCTCTGGGTGATCAGGTTCATCACCTCGCCCAGCCAATAGACCGGCATGGAAATGCCGAGCAGTCCAACCGCCATCAGAACCTTGTCCAGCCAGCTGTCGCGCGTGGCCGCGGCGATGATGCCGATGATGATGGACACCACCACCCACAAGATCGCCGCGCCGAACACCAGCGACAGCGTGACCGGGATCGAATCCAGCACGGCCGGCACCACCTTCCAGCCGCGGTTGACGAAGGAGGTCAGATCGCCGGTGACGAAGATCTTCTCCATCATCGTCACGTACTGGACGTAGAGCGGCCGGTCGAAGCCGAAGCTGTGGCGCACCGCCTCCAGCACTTCGGGCGACGCGTTGCGGCCGGCGATGCGCGCCGCCGGATCGGCGCCCGGCGTCGCGAAGAAGATCAGGAAGACGATGACCGAGATGCCGAACATCACGAACAGCATCTGACCGAAGCGGCGCAGGATCGCGTAGATCATCAGTCGCGCCCCAGCCGAACCTTGGAGCGTGGGTCGAGCGCGTCGCGCAGGCCGTCACCGAAGACGTTGAGCGCCATGACGGACACGGCGATCGCCAGGCCCGGCGCCAGCGCCACCAGTGGCCGCGTATAGAGCAATGCCTGTCCGTCCTGGATGATGGTGCCCCAGCTCGCCGCCGGCGGCTGCACGCCGATCGACAGGAAGGAGAGCGCCGATTCCGTCAGCATGTTCAGCGCCATCATCAGCGGCACGAAGACGATGAGCGTGGTGGTGATGTTGGGCAGGATATCGCGCCACAGGATGCGCCATCCCGGCACGCCCAGATTGACCGCGGCGTGCACGAATTCGCTGTGGCGCAGCGACAGGACCTGCCCGCGTATCGGACGCGCCACATAAGGCACGTAGACGATGCCGATGATGATGACCGGCAGCCACAGGCTGCCGGACTCGATCTCGATCGGCCCGATCGAAATACCCTGCGCGATGGTGACGATGGAAAGCGAAATCGCCAGAAGATAGATCGGAAAGGCCCACAGCACATCCAGCAAGCGCGACAGCACCGTATCGGTGATGCCGCCGAAATAGCCGGCGATCAGTCCCGCCGACGTGCCGAGGATCAAGGTGAAGATGGTCGCGGCGCCGGAAATCAGCAACGAGATCAGTCCGCCATAGAGCATTCTTGCCATGACGTCGCGTCCCTGGCTGTCGGCGCCGAGGAAGTAGTTGCCGAGCCGCCAGGTCGGGCCGAGCGGCGTGTAGCCAAGCCCGAGCCCCTCCGTCGACGGCTCCATCACCGCGACGTCGGCGCCGTCGATCTGGATGACGGCGTCGAGCGTCGAGGCGAAAGGGTCGACTTGCGCCCAGTGCGCATAGAGAGGCGCACTGACGCAAGCCAGGACAATGAGAAGGAACACGGCCAAGGACGCCATGGCAGCCCTGTTCCTTGCCAACTTCGCAAACGCGACGGCCCAGGGCCCTCGCGTTTTGCGCGGCATGGCAGCGACTTGGTTCGACACGGACGCGCCCCTCCGCGGTTCGTTACTGCACCCAGGCCATCACTGCACCCAGGATTGGGTGATCATCCAGTTGAACTGCCGGTTGAACTTGAAATTGCCCACGCGCTTGCTGACGAAGTCAAGCCGCTTCGGCGTGAACAGGCCCACCGCCGGCGCCTTGTCCGTGACCTGCCTGTCGATCTCGGCCCACATCTTGTCTGCGGCTTTCTGGTCGGTCACGCCGAGATCGAGCGCCTTCTGCATCTTGGCGTCGATATCCTTGTCGCAGAAGCCGGCGATGTTGATCGAAGCGTCCGACCCTTCACGGAAGGAAGCGCAGGAGAACAGGATGTTGAGGAAGTCGGAAGCCGCAGGATAGTCCTTGTACCACTGGGTGATGGACATCTGCACTTTGTTGTTGGTGTTCTGGATGTAGGTGAACTGGATATTGGACGAGATCGGCTTGACGTCGGCGACATAGCCGATGCTGGTCAGCACGCTCTGCAGATAGACGCCGATGGAGCGTGAAATGGCAGTGTCCTCGGCGATGATGGTCACCTTCTGGCCCTTGGTGCCGGATTCCTCGACGAGCTGCTTTGCCTTGTCGAGATCGGGCGCCGACCATTTGGCGCCAGGGTTCTTGGTGAAGGGGCAGTAATCTTCATGGCCGGGGAAGTCCGGCGGCAGGACCTGGCAGACCGGCGAGGCCAGCACCTTGCCGCCGAACAGCTTGACCAGCGTGTTGCGGTCGATCGCATAGGCAACGGCTTGGCGCGCCTTTTCGTTGTCGAACGGAGCGAGACGGTTGTTCAGCGGCGCATACCACCACGCTGAAAGCGGCGAGATGTGAAGCTGGTCCATGGACTTGCTGCCAAGTTCGCCCAGACGATCGCTCGGCAGCGCATCGAACATCCAGTCCGCTTCGCCGTTCTGGATCGCCGAGACGGCCGCTTCCTCGGACAGGCCGAAATCATATTGGACGACATCCGGATAGCCGTCCGGCTGCGCGTCCTCGCTCCACTGCTTGAAATTGGGGTTGCGCGACACCGTCATGCCCTTGTTGGGGTCGAAGGCGGAGATCATGTAAGCGCCGGTGCTGGGAATCGGCTTGGAGCCCATGTCTTCTGCGGGGGTGTCCGCCGGCAGCACCACGGCGTGCGGCAAGGCGAGCTTGTAGAGGATCTCGGCGTCAGGCTTGGTGAGGTTGAGGGTGACTGTGCCGGCGGCCTCATCCCCGACAACGCCGCCTTCCAGCGTGCAGCTCTTGGTGTCGGCCAGGCATTTGTCGGCGCCGACGATGCCGGCATAGAAAGTACCGGAGGTCGGCCCGGAAACCTTGAAGATGCGCTGGAAGGAGGCGACGACGTCCTTGACGCTGAGATCATGGCCGTCGGAGAACTTGATGCCCTTGCGCAGCTTGAAGGTGAAGGTCTTGCCGTCATTGCTGACCTGCGGCAGCGCCTCGGCGAGGTCAGGCACGATGGTGAAGCCGTCCATGCCCTCGGCTTTGCGGAAAGCGACCAGTCCGTCATAGATCGGCTGGTACATCTGCCAGCCCTGGTCGGTGTAGTTGATGTGCGGATCGAGCGTTCCCGCCGCTGAGCGGGCTAGAAGGCGAATGGTGCCGCCTCGGTGCTCTTTGAGATATTCGGCCTGCGCCGGGGCCAGCCAGGTGCCGGCCAGCAATGCCACGGCTGACGCCGCCAGAAGCAGTTTCTTCATGCTTAGTTCCCCTTTTCTCTGTTGTCGTTGTCGTCCAGGAAGTCTCCCACCACCCGCATGCACAGGTCCTGCTCTTCGACATGCGGCATATGGCTGGAATGCTCGAATATCTCCCAGCGCGATCCCTTGATGCCGTCCTTGTAGGGCTGCACGGTCGCGGGCGTGGCCTCGTCATGGCGTCCGGAGATGATCAGCGTCGGAACATCGACGGCTGGCAGGCGATCGATGATGCTCCAGTTCTTCAGCGTTCCGATGACATGGAACTCGTTGGGCCCGTTCATCACATGATAGACCGTCGGATTGCGCTCGACCTGGGCGAAGGTCTCGGTTACCTCGGGCGGAAAAGGCACCACGCGGCAGACATGCCGTTCGTAGAAAACCATCGTCGCCGCCTGATAGGCCGGATCGTCCGTCGTGCCGGCCTGCTCGTGGCGGGTCAGTGTTTCCTGGACATCCCCAGGCAGGTCGGCGCGCAACCGGTTGGCCTCTTCAACCCACAGCTTCATGGAAGCCGGCGAGTTGGCGATGGTCAGCGACTTCAGACCCTTCGGCCGCGTCACCGCATATTCGGCGCCCAGCATGCCGCCCCAGCTCTGGCCAAGGACATGGAAGCCGGCGCGAATGCCGAGATGGTCGACCAGGTTTTCAAGCTCGTCGATGAAAAGCCGGGGCGTCCAGAAGTCGGCGCCCTTCTCGGGCAGCAAAGTCGAATTGCCGCAACCCAATTGGTCGTAGTGGATGACGGCGCGATCTCTTCGGGCAAGAAGCTTGTAGGCATCGACATAATTGTGGGCGACACCCGGACCGCCGTGCAGGACCACGATTGGGGCCTTGTCGGCATCCAGTTCGCCGGAGATTCGATACCAGGTTTCGTAGCTGCCGAAGGCGGCCCGCCCTTCCCTACTACTGATCTCAGACGACATCCCGGCTCCTTGCACGTTTGAAGGCATCTTGTCGTTGTCCGTGGGCGCCTAGTTCACCTTGCGGTTGGCCTGGACCCATTCTTCCAGCATCTGCACGCCGAACGCCGTGGCGCCTTCCCGGCCGAGCGGTTGATCCTTGTCGGCCATTTCCTTGCCGGCTATGTCGAGATGCACCCAGGGCCGATCCTCGGTGAAGTGGCGCAGGAACGCCGCCGCATAGGGCGCGTCGCCATCTTCCATGTCCTTGGCGTGGTGCCGGAGATCGGCGAATGGCGACTGCAGGCCCTCATCGTAGGCCCGGTCGAGCGGCAACCGCCAGAAGCGCTCGCCGACCGATTCTCCGGCCGCGATCATCTGCGTCGCGATGGCATTGTCGGTGCTGAACAGACCGGCGAATATCGATCCGAGGCCGCGCATCACCGAATAGGTCAGCGTCGCCAGATCGACGATCACCGAGGGGTTGAAGCGCGAAGCCGCATAGTAAAGGCAGTCGGCCAGGATCAGGCGCCCTTCCGCATCCGTGTCGAACACTTCCACGGTCTGTCCTGAAGCCGTCGTGATGATGTCGCGCGGCTTCAGCGCGGTGCCGGACGGCATGTTCTCGGCAATGCCCAGAATGCCGACAGCATGCACAGGGCTGCCTTGCCGGGCCAGCGCTATCAGCAGGCCGACAACGGCGGCCGCGCCACCCATATCGGCCTTCATGTCGAACATCTGCTCGCCGCGCTTGATGCAGAGCCCGCCGGAGTCGAAGCATACGCCCTTGCCGACGAAAGCCATGGGCTGCGCAGGAGCACCCTTGCCGCGATAGCGCAGGACAGCAACGCGCGGCGGCCGTACCGACCCTGACCCGACAGCCAGGATCGCATTCATGCCGAGTTCCCCGAGCTTTGTCGTATCGAGGATCTCGACGTCGATGCCGGCTTCGCGCAGCGGCTCCAGGTGATCGTGGAAATTGTCGGGATGGAGATGGTTCGGCGGCAGATTGACCAGCGTGCGCGCATATTCGACGCCGTCGGCAATGGCGTTGATCCGTGCCAGCGCCGGGGCTAGCTCGGCGCCACTTGCGCCGACCAATTGCACACGCAGGGTTCTATCCGCGCCGGCACCCTGGCGTTGGTTGCGCATGTCGAAGCGATAGCGCCGCAGCCGCATGCCGAGCGCCACGCGCGCCAGGATGTCCGTGCCCGGCAGGTCGACACCGGCGATCGGGTCCAGGAGCAAGGTAGCCGCGCACTCGCTCTTGCCTTCGAGATGCGCGGCCAGCAAACCGCCGGCACGCGCCAGTGACAGCGCGGTTAAAGCCTCAGCCTTGCCCAAAGCGAGAACGATGACGCGCCGGGCCGATACAGTCTGGGGAGCGATCACATCGATGCAGGTGCCAGACTCGGCCAAAGCGTCCGGGTCGGAGCAGGCACGGGACAAAATCCCGCTTAACTCGACATCCAGCGCCGCTGCCCGTGGACCAAAGCCTGTCTTGGCCGTTTGCAGGATCACGACGACAGCGGCTTCAGCCGAAATCTCGTCGGCCGCTTCAAAGACCGGCACTGGCGATTGAGGCATAAGCAGTCATTCTCCCATTTTGGCCCGGCCTCCGCGCCCCTTTGCGCAAAGCTTCGCCTGCCAGCGGTGGAAACCGATCAGGCCGGTCTCTGCCACTGGTGGAATGGTGCCGGAGGCCCCAAATAATCGTTTTCTGATGGCGACTTGGTCGCTCTTGCCTTCTGGGTATCCCCGAAGGACCCTGGTGATCAAACGCCAATTTTGTCCATGTCGATTGACAAAAACTCAACTGACAATTCATGATCGGGCAATGGCCTTACCTTCACTCAATGGCATGCGCGCCTTCGAGGCCGCCGCACGTCTCGGCAGCGTCAAGGACGCAGCCGAAGAACTGCACCTGACGCCCTCTGCCGTCAGCCGCCACATCCGTGCACTTGAAAGGAATCTTGGCCAGGATCTGTTCGAACGCGGCTTTCGCCAGATCACGCCGACCATCAGGGGCTCCTACTATGCGCGCAGCCTCTCGGAAGCATTCGAGGCCATCTGGCGCGCCACCGACGATGTCAGCTTCTCCGATGGCCCGAGCCACGGCCGGACCCAGCGTGTCCGGGTCTTGTGCGTGCCGGCTGTTCTCAATCTTTGGCTGGCGGACCGGCTGCCGAATTTTCGCCGGCTGCATCCGTCCGTCGATCTGGAGATTTCGAGTTCGGGCAAGCGGGCCAACTTCGATTTGGCCATCGTCGACGAATTCGTCTACAAGGCCGGCCCGGCCTTGACGCTGCTGATCCCGCTGCTGCTGACGCCGGTCTGCGCGCCCTCGCTGCTCGAAGGGCCGGTGCCGCTGCGATCACCCGCCGACCTGGTCAATCACCATCTGATCCATGAATGCGAGACCATGAGGTGGAAGCGTTGGCTGGAGCAGGAAGGCGTTTTGGAGACATCACCGAAATCCAGCACGACCCTGGATGATTGCACGCTGATCATGCGCGAGGCGGTCAACGGCGCTGGCATCGCGCTTGCCGACACGATGATGGCGCAGGATTTTCTGCAGCAAGGCAAGCTTGTCGCCCCGTTTCGCGCCCGTCACACCTATCCGGCCGGCATCTACCTGCACCAACGTCGCAGCATCGGCAACAAGCCGGGCACCGGCCTGTTTCAGGATTGGCTGCTTTCCGAAGTCGAGGACCACAAGCGCGCGATGGCCATCACCTAAGCGCGTCGCGCATGCATGTCGTTCTCCCAAAGCCGGCGACATGCATTGGACAGTCGAATCACCCATCGTTAGGGTTCAACAGCGACCCACCTTTACGATCCCTCGATAATCGCGGTTCGCATTGAATATCTTTAAGGCCAAAGCCGGCAAATTGGTTGCTTGTCGGTTCCCCTGCGTCAGGCGTAACCTCTGCGGTCAACGCGTGAGGGCGCGTTTTTGCAAAAGGGGAACATTGCAATGACGATACAGGGCGCATCGCCTGACCTATACAATGAGGACCTCGCTCCGGCCACGGTTCGAAACTGGGGACCATTCTCGATCTTCAACGTCTGGACGTCGGACGTTCACAGCCTGTGGGGTTATTATCTCGCCGCCAGCCTGTTTTTGTTCTGCGGCGGCTTCGTCAACTTCATCATCGCCATCGGCATCGGGTCGTTGATCATCTACGTGCTGATGAACATGGTCGGCTATGCCGGCGTCAAGACTGGCGTGCCCTACCCCGTGCTGGCCCGCGCCTCCTTCGGCATCTGGGGCGCCAACATACCGGCACTTGTGCGCGCCATCGTCGCCTGCTTCTGGTACGGCGCGCAAACGGCCGCCGCCTCCGGCGCGATCGTGGCGCTGCTGATCCGCTCGCAATGGTTCGCCGATTTCAATGCCAACACGCATTTCCTCGGCCATTCCGGCCTGGAAGTGATCTGCTTCGTCGTCATCTGGGCGCTGCAGCTGCTGATCATCCAGCGCGGCATGGAGACGGTGCGCCGTTTCCAGGATTGGGCGGGGCCTGCGGTCTGGGTGATGATGCTGATCCTGGCGATCTATCTCTGCGTCAAATCCGGAACCTTCGCCTTCACCAGCGACATCCCGATGGATGTGCTGAAGGAGAAGACCAAGGACGCCGGCGTGCCCGGTGAGCCGGGCTCGTGGACCTCGCTGTTCGCGGTCGCCGCGATCTGGGTGACCTACTTCTCGGCGCTCTATCTCAACTTCTGCGATTTCGCACGCTACGCGCCGGACAAGGCTGCACTGCGCAAGGGCAACATCTGGGGCCTGCCGGTCAATCTCATCCTGTTCTCGCTGGTCGCCGGCGTTACCACCATTGCCGCCTACGACGTCTATCACGAGGTGCTGCTGCACCCCGACCAGATCTCGGCCAAGTTCGATAGCTGGTTCCTGGCTGCTCTCGCCGCTCTGACTTTCGCGGTGGCGACGCTCGGCATCAATGTCGTGGCCAACTTCGTCTCGCCGGCCTTCGACTTCTCCAACGTCTTTCCCAGGCAGATCGACTTCAAGAAGGGCGGCTATATCGCAGCACTGATCGCGCTTGTGCTCTACCCCTTCGCGCCGTGGGAAGGCAGTGCCGCCTCCTTCGTCAACGTCATCGGCGCGACGATGGGGCCGATCTTCGGCGTCATGATGGTCGACTATTACCTGATCCGCAAAGGCGAGGTCGATGTCGAGGCGCTCTATCGCGAAGATGGCGAGTTCCGCTTCCAGGGCGGCTGGCACGTCAACGCCTTCATCGCCGCCGGCATCGGCGCGTTCTTCTCGTCGATCCTGCCCAACTTCACCAACTGGCTGCCGTCCTGGTGGGGTGTCTATGGCTGGTTCTTCGGCGTGGCGATCGCCGGCGTCATCTACTACGTGCTGCGCACCGCAGCCGTGAGTGCCGGCGCCAAGATGGCGAAGGCTTGAAATTAGGCAGTAGGCAGTAGGGGCTAGGGAAGACAGACCGCTTCCCTACTGCCTACTGCCTACTGCCTACTGCCTACCGCCTACTGCCTACCGCCTACTGCCTACCGCCTACTGCCAACCATCTCGGCCAGCTTGCGCACCGTGTTCCAGTTGCGCGACGTGCCGATGCCCATGCGCTTGTGACTGGCGGCGGCAAGCAGCCGCGAGCTTGGCCGCTCCCGCGAGAACACCAGCCATATGTCGCCGCCGACCAGGAGCACCTTCTCGTCCTCCCCGGCATGGGCTTGAAGCCCCGATAGGGCATCTTCGGCCACGGGCTTGCGCATCACGCGCACCGCGACCTGATCGCCGGCTTCCACCGATTCTCTCGGGAATGGATTGCGGCTTGCCAGTTTCAGCCAATCTCCAGCGCGGCGGACAATGATGTCGACGTGGCGGCCGAAGGCCTGTTCGAACGCCGCCTCCAACCGCTTTTCAAGTGCGGAGATCGAAGTCTTTTCGCACTCGAAGACAAGGTTGCCGGTCGCCACCAAAGTCCGAACGTTCTTCAGGCCAAGGTTTTCCGCCATTGCCTTGAGGTCCGACATGACGACACGGCGCCCCTCGCCCAGAATGATGCTGTAGAGGAGCGCGACATAGGTCTGCATCAGGCGCGTCTCGCTTGACGGCGCCTACACGAGGCGCGACTGCTCGACCGCCGCCTCGATGAAGCTGGCGAACAGCGGATGCGGATCGAGCGGCCGGCTCTTCAGCTCGGGGTGATACTGGACGCCGATGAACCAGGGATGGTCGGGATACTCGACCGTTTCCGGCAGCACGCCGTCCGGCGACATGCCGGCAAACACCAGGCCGCAATCCTCGAGCCGTTCCTTGTAGTCGACATTGACCTCGTAGCGATGGCGGTGGCGCTCGGAAATCTGGGTATCGCCATAGATGTCGGCGATCTTCGAGCCCTTGGCGAGTTCGGCCTGATAGGCGCCGAGCCGCATCGTGCCGCCGAGATCGCCGGTCTCCCGGCGCTTCTCCAGCATGTTGCCTTTCAGCCATTCGGTCATCAGGCCGACGACCGGTTCCTCGGTCGGGCCAAACTCGGTCGAGGATGCATGTTCGACGCCGGCCAGCGAACGCGCCGCCTCTATGCAGGCCATCTGCATGCCGAAGCAGATGCCGAAATACGGCACCTTGCGCTCGCGCGCGAACTTCGCCGCCAGGATCTTGCCTTCCGAACCGCGCTCGCCAAAACCGCCGGGAACCAGGATGCCATGCACCTTTTCCAGCCACGGCGTCGGATCTTCCTTTTCGAAGATCTCGCTCTCGATCCAGTCGAGCTTGACCTTGACATGGTTGGCCAGGCCGCCATGCGAGAGTGCCTCGATCAGCGATTTGTAGGCGTCCTTGAGGCCGGTGTATTTGCCGACGATGGCGATGGTCACCTCGCCTTCCGGATTGTGGATGCGGTCGGACACCTTCTGCCAGGGTTCCATGCGCGGCTTCGGCGCCGGATCGATGCCGAAAGCGGCTAGGACTTCCGAATCGAGCCCTTCCTTGTGATAGGCCATCGGCACGTCGTAGATATGCGGCACGTCGAGTGCCTGGATGACGGCGCTTTCCCTGACATTGCAGAACAGCGACAGCTTGCGGCGCTCTTCCTTGGGAATGGCGCGGTCGGCGCGCACCAGCAGGATGTCGGGCGCGATGCCGATGCCGCGCAGTTCCTTGACCGAATGCTGGGTCGGCTTTGTCTTCAGCTCGCCGGCCGTCGGAATATAGGGCATCAAGGTCAGGTGCACGTAGACGGCATTGTTGCGCGGCAGGTCGTTGCCGAGCTGGCGGATCGCCTCAAGGAACGGCATCGCCTCGATGTCGCCGACCGTGCCGCCGATCTCGCACAGCACGAAATCATAGTCGTCATTGCCGTTGAGGACGAAATTCTTGATCTCATCGGTCACATGCGGAATGACCTGCACGGTTGCGCCGAGATAATCGCCGCGCCGCTCGCGCTCGATGATGTTCTTGTAGATGCGGCCGGTGGTGATGTTGTCCTGCTGGTTGGCCGAGCGGCCGGTGAAGCGTTCGTAGTGGCCAAGATCGAGATCGGTCTCGGCACCGTCATCGGTGACGAACACCTCGCCATGCTGGTACGGCGACATCGTGCCGGGATCGACATTGAGGTATGGGTCGAGTTTTTTGATGCGTGCGCGATAGCCTCGCGCCTGCAGGAGAGCCCCAAGGGCCGCTGCGGCTATGCCTTTTCCAAGTGAGGAAACCACGCCGCCTGTGATGAATACATATCGCGCCATGGGAGTCATCGCTTAACGCGGCCGGATTGATTCCGCCAGAGAAAAAACCGCCGCGAAGGCTTTTTCCCAAAAAGGCGCTCGGACCATGATCCCGAAAAGTGGAATCCGGTTTTCTCGGACAAACGGGTTTCGGTTTGTCCGGACAAACGGTTTCGGTTTGTCCAGGGATCACGACCGAACAGGCTTGGTCGTGAGCAAGGCAAAACAAAAGGGCCGGCTGAGCCGGCCCTTTCGCCATGATGGTGGAAACGTCAGATGATGACGACTCTGGTACCGACCCTGACGCGGCTGTAAAGGTCCATGACGTGCTCGTTCATCATGCGGAAGCAGCCATTGGAGGCGCTGGTTCCGATCGACTGCGGCGCGATGGTGCCGTGGATACGCAGATGCGTGTCCTTCTTGCCGTCATAGAGATAGATGGCGCGTGCGCCGAGCGGGTTCTGGCCGCCGCCGGGCATGCCGTCCTTGTACTGGGCGTAGTGCTTCGGCTCGCGCTTCTGCATGTCCAGCGTCGGGATCCAGCGCGGCCACTCCTGCTTGTCGCCGACGGCGACCGTGCCCTTGAACTGCAGGCCTTCACGGCCGACCGCGATGGCGTAGCGACGCGCGGTGCTCGATGATTCGACGAGATAGAGCCGGCGCGCACTGGTGTCGATGACGATGGTGCCGGCATCGTAGCCCGTGAATTCGACGTCCTGAGGCACGAATTCCGGCTTCACCTTGAACGGCTTCTTGGCGTTCTTCTGGGCAAGCGCCGAGTCGAGCGCGCGCGTCTCGGGCAGATAGCTGATCGAGGAGCCGGATGACGAGATCCCGCCGAACAGGCCGGCGAACAGACCACCGCTCGGCTGCTTCTGGCCGCCGAGGACCTCGCTGCGCAACTCGCCATTGTTGCCGGTCAATGCGACGTTCATGGCCTCGGCCGGGAGCGGCTCGGCCGACTGGATCGGCGCGATCGGTTCCATCGGCTCGATGACCTTGACGGTCTTCTTGGCCGGATTGGCTTCGGCCACTTCAGTGGCAGAGGCACTTTGGCCCCTTTTTGCCAGGAAGTCCTGGCGTGCGGCCTCGGCCCGGGCCTTGGCCGCTTCGCGCATCGCCAGTTTCCTGGCTTCAAGCGCCTTGGCCTTGGCGTCTTCCTTGTCGGCAACGATCTTGGCTTCGATCTTCTTGATCTGGGCGAGATCGTCCGGCGTCGGGTTTTTCTTCTTCTTGAGAAGCCTCAACTGCGCCGCATCGCTCTTGACTGCGATGTTGATGGCGTCGGTCCTGTCGACCGACTGATTGGCGGCCATATTGGCCGGCATGCCGGCGAAAGCCGGGGAACTGAGGCCGAGTGCGGCGCAAAGTCCCAGGAAAATGAAGCTGCGAAGCTGCATGGCGAAGATCCGATCGTTTAATGCTTGTTGCCCACGGCGTCGCCCGGCGTCCCCCAAGGACACCGAAAATGCCGCATGCAATCTATAGTCGAATAAATGCGGATGCCTCAAGCGCGAGGCAGCACCACTACCCGTCGAATCTTCGTGATGGCGCAGCATTTGCCGCGACTGTGTTCAAACGATCACAGATCGCGGTTTGGAGCGAGCGGAAGCTACTGGTTCGGGACCTGGGGGGCGGCCGGCGCGGTGTTGGTAGTGCCGTTGCTTGCAGGCGGCGTCGAACCGGCGGCCGGCGCGGTGGCCGGAGCCTTTGCCGGAGGCGTCGTCGCGGCATCGTTGCCGGATGGCGGCGTCGGCGTGGCGTTGCCGGCGGGTGCCGGGGNGGTCGTGCCGGGCAATTGGTTGAGCACGCCCTTGCCGGCTTCACCCGATGTCGCGGGAACGCGGTCGAGGATGTCGATCGGCTTCTCGCCGTAGCGGGCAATGATCGACAAGGTCAGCGATGTGACAAAGAACGCGGCCGCCAGGATCGCCGTCGCGCGGGTCAGCGCGTTGGCAGCGCCACGCGCGGTCATGAAGCCCGATCCGCCACCAATGCCAAGGCCGCCGCCTTCGGAGCGCTGCAGCAGCACCACCCCGACAAGGGCGAGCACGACCATGAGATGGATGACGATCAGTACGGTTTGCATAGTTTATCCTGGCAAGGCCTTGCCCGGCCGCGAACACGACCGGTGAATTGGAGGCGGCTCAATACAATGCTTTCACGGCATTTCCAAGCCCGTGGCCGGAATATGGGAAGCAACGCCACCTTTGCAACGAATTTGGACGCGCCGCGACGCGTCCATCATCGCAAATCTCATCCGGAAATGCTGCGATAGGCTTCCGCGATAGCAAGGAAATCCGCTGCTTTCAGACTGGCGCCACCGACCAGTGCGCCATCGACATTCCTGACACCCAGCAATTCAACGGCGTTGGACGGCTTGACCGAGCCGCCATAGAGAATGCGCATTTTGGCGGCTACGGCGCCGAGCTTTTCCGCCAGTTTTTCGCGGATATGCGCATGCGCTTCGGCAACGTCGGCCGCGGTCGGCGTCAGGCCGGTGCCGATCGCCCATACTGGCTCATAGGCAATGACGGTGTTGGACGCGGTGGCGCTTGGCGGCACCGAGCCGGCGACCTGGCGCGACAGCACCTCCAGCGTGGCTCCAGCCTCGCGTTCCTGCTGTGTCTCGCCGATGCAAACGATGGCCACGAGCCCGGCGCGCCATGCGGCGGTCGCCTTGGCCTGGACCGTCGCATCGTCCTCGCCGCGTTGTTCACGGCATTCGGAATGGCCGACGATGACATGGCTCGCCCCGGCATCCTTCAGCATCTCCGCCGAGATGCAGCCGGTATAGGCGCCGCTTTCCTTGGCGTGGCAGTCCTCGCCGCCGGCGTGGACCGGCGTGCGCGACAGAATCTCCGCGGCATGGGAAAGCAGCGTCGCGGGAACGCAGACCAGGGCTTCGGTTTCCGCGTCGAGCCCGCTCATGAACCCGTTGCCGATCATCCTCAGTTCGTTCAGCGATGCACTGGTGCCGTTCATTTTCCAGTTGCCGGCGACGAGCGGGCGAATTCCTGGCGTCATGGTCTGCTTCTCCGGGCAATATCTGGCTCTGGCCCTCACTACCAAAATCAGGCCACAAAGCAATCGACAGTGGACCGGAAGGGCGCTATTGCGCTTGTTTCAGACTCGGCGCATGCGAAAATGCGCATAAATCGGAAGTAACCATGCTTGGTACATTGAGAAGCGCGGCGGGCACCTGGGTCGCGAAGACACTGCTTTCGCTCCTGGTGGTCAGTTTCGCCGCCTGGGGCATTTCTGGGCGCCTGATGGGCGGCTTTGCCGGCCACGATTCGGTGATAACCGCCGGCGGCACCAAGGTGTCGATCAACGAATATCGCCTCGCCTACGATCGCCAGCTGGCCGTCATGTCGCAGCAGTTCGGACAGCGCCTGACCCACGAACAGGCCAAGGGGCTCGGCATCGACAACCAGATCCTGGCTCAGCTCGTTTCCGGCGCCGTTCTCGACGAACAAGCAAGGAAACTGGGACTGGGCTTGTCCAAGGACAGGCTGGCGGAACTGACACGCGAGGATCCGGCCTTCAAAGGCCCAGGCGGCCAGTTCGACAGAAGGACGTTCGAATACATGCTGCACGAGGTCGGCATGCGGCCCGAGGATTATCTGAAGAACCGCGCCCAGGTGGCGGTGCGCCAGCAGATCGTCGAGGCGGTTTCGGACGGTCTCAAGGCGCCGGACACTTTCTTCAAGGCGGTCGCGCTCTATCGCGGCGAGGACCGCACGGTCGACTATCTGACATTGCCAAAGGCGCTCGTCGAGCCGGTCGAGGCGCCGAGTGACAGCGTGCTTCAGGCCTATTTCGAGGCCAACAAGAAAACCTACGCCGCGCCTGAATACCGCAAATTCTCCTATGTCCGCCTGGAGCCGGTGGACATCATGGATACGACCGCGGTCACCGACCAACAGGTCAGCGACGACTACAACAAGAACAAGGCGCGCTACACGACGCCCGAAATGCGCACCATCGAGCAACTCGTGTTCAAGACGCCGGACGCGGCCAAGGCCGCGCTTGATTCGCTCAAGGCGGGCGCCACCTTCGACAAGCTCGTCGCGGCCGAAGGCAAGACGCCGGCCGACACGTTGCTCGGCACGCTCGCCAAGGACAAGATCGCCGACAAGGCGGTCGCCGACGCGGCCTTTGCGCTCAACGCGAACGAGGTCAGCCCGGTCGTCCAGGGCGCCTTCGGTCCGGTGCTGCTGCGCGTCACCGAGATCAAGCCCGAAGTGGTGAAGCCGCTGGCCGAAGTGTCGGACCAGATCCGCAAGGACCTGGCGCTGGGTGAGGCAAGCCGCATCCTTTTGGATGTGCACGACAATTACGAGGACACTCGCGCCTCCGGCAGTTCGCTGGCCGACGCGGCGGCCAAGCTGAAGCTCAAGGACATCACGATCGACGCCATCGATCGCTCAGGCCTCAGGCCGGACGGTTCGATCGTCAAGGACCTGCCGGAATCGCCGGAGCTGATCAAGGCCGTCTTCGATGCCGAACCCAACACTGAAAACGACGGGCTGACCACGGCGGACAATGGCTTCGTCTTCTATGAGGTCAGTTCGGTCACGCCGGCTCGCGACCGGACGCTGGATGAGGTCCGCAAGAAAGTCGTCGCCGACTGGACGGCCGCCGAGACCACCAAGCGCCTCGCCGCCAAGGCGGACGAACTCGAAAAGCGGCTCAAGGCCGGCGCCACGCTGGACGTCATCGCAGGTGAGCTCAAGCTGGAGAAGCAGACCAAGCGCGGTCTGAAGCGTGAAGCCGACGATGCGGACTTCGGCAAGGAAGGCGCTGCCGTGATGTTCGGCGTCGGCGAAGGCGGCACCGGCTTGATCCCCTCGCCCACCGGCGACGGACAGATCCTGTTCAAGGTCGCCGAAGTGTTCGAACCAGCGGGGGCCGATGCCAGCTCGGTACCGGAAGACGCGCAGAAATCCTTCACCTCCGGCATGTCGGACGATCTGCTCGACCAATTGGTGGCGCAGTTGCAGACGCAGTACGACGTCCGCGTGGACCAGGCGGCCGTCGCCCAAGCCTCGACAAGATGAGCGCGCTGAAAACCCATATCGCCAAGGTCGCGACCGGCAGCGCGCTTTCCTTCGAGGAAGCGCGCGAGGCCTTCGACATCATCATGTCGGGCGACGCGACCCCGGGGCAGATCGGCGGGTTCCTGATGGCGCTGCGCGTGCGCGGCGAGACGGTGAGTGAGATCTCCGGTGCCGTCGCCACCATGCGCGCCAAGATGCTTCGCGTCGAGGCGCCGCCAGGCGCGATCGATATCGTCGGCACCGGCGGCGACAATTCCCATAGCGTCAACATTTCGACAGCCTCGGCCTTCGTCATTGCCGCCAGCGGCGTCCCAGTCGCCAAGCACGGCAATCGCGGCCTGTCCTCGCTGACCGGCGCCGCCGATGTCCTGGTCGCGCTCGGCGTCAAGATCGACCTCTCGCCGGAGCTCATCGGCCGTTGCATCCATGAGGCGGGCGTCGGCTTCATGTTCGCCCCCGCGCACCATCCGGCGATGAAGCATGTCGGCCCGACCCGCGTCGAGCTCGGCACCCGCACCATCTTCAACCTGCTCGGGCCCCTCTCCAATCCGGCCAGCGTCAAGCGGCAGATGGTCGGCGTGTTCCTGCCGGAATGGATCGTGCCGGTGGCCGAGACGCTGAAGGCGCTGGGTACCGAACATGCCTGGGTCGCCCATGGCGATGGCTATGACGAGATCACCACCACCGGTGAGACGCAGGTTGCCGAACTGATTGGCGGCGAAATCCGCAGCTTCACGCTGACCCCCGAAGAGGTCGGGCTGAAGCGCCATACCAAGGACGATCTCCGGGGCGGCGACGCCGCCTACAACGCCAGCGCGTTGCGCGATATGCTGGGTGGCGCTGCCGGCGCCTATCGCGACACCGTGCTGATGAATGCCGGCGCCGGGCTGGTGATTGCGGGCAAGGCGACGACGCTTGGCGACGGCATCGCGCTCGCCGCGCAGGCCATCGACAGCGGCCGCGCTTTGCAGGTGCTTGATCGGCTGGTCGAAATCTCGAACGGGTGAACCGTGTCTGACATACTGCGCAAGATCGAAGCCTACAAGCGCGACGAGATCGCCGCCGCCAAGGCGCGCGCACCACTGGCGGAGATCAAGGCACGAGCCAAGGATGCCGACGCACCGCGTGGTTTTCTCGCCGCACTCGAGGCGAAGCGCAGATCCGGCAACTTCGCCCTGATCGCCGAGATCAAGAAAGCGAGCCCGTCCAAGGGGCTGATCCGGGCCGACTTCGATCCACCGGCATTGGCACAGGCTTATGAAAAAGGCGGCGCTGCCTGCCTTTCCGTGCTGACCGATGCACCATCCTTCCAGGGCGCGCCGGAATTCCTCACCCGGGCACGGGCAGCCACCGCCCTGCCCGCGCTGCGCAAGGATTTCCTGTTCGATCCCTACCAGGTCTATGAGGCCCGCGCCTGGGGCGCGGACGCCATCCTGATCATCATGGCCAGCGTCGACGATGCCTTGGCGAGCGAATTGGAAGCGACCGCATCCGAACTCGGCATGGATGCTTTGATCGAGGTGCATGATGAGGCCGAGACGCAGCGTGCGGTAAAACTGTCATCGCGGCTGATCGGCATCAACAACCGCAATCTGAGAACATTCGAAACCAGCCTTAAGACCTCGGAGCGGCTGGCGCCGATGGTGCCGGGCGACCGGCTGCTGGTCAGCGAGAGCGGTATCTTCACGCATGACGATTGCCTCAGGATGCAAAAGACCGGCATCGGCACCTTCCTCGTCGGCGAAAGCCTGATGCGACGAGAGGATGTCACCGCGGCGACGCGCCTGCTTTTGACGGGCAAGGCGTTGACTGAGGCAGTCTGACGATGGCGGCCGCCCTCACCCATCTCGGCGCGCAAGGCGAGGCCAACATGGTCGATGTCGGCGACAAGCAAGAGACGACCCGCACCGCGATCGCCGAGGGTTTCGTCTCGATGCAGCCCGAAACGCTGAAGACCATCCTCGCCGGCAACGCCAAGAAGGGTGACGTGCTCGGCACAGCGCGTATCGCCGGCATCATGGCGGCGAAGAGGACGCATGAGCTTGTCCCGCTCTGCCATCCGCTGCTCTTGACCAAGGTTTCCGTCGACATCGAGCCGGACCATGCCCTGCCTGGGCTGAAAGTCACCGCTCTGGCGCGCGTCACCGGCAAGACAGGCGTCGAGATGGAAGCGCTGACCGCCGCTTCCGTGGCCTGCCTGACCATTTACGACATGGCGAAAGCTGTCGACCGCGCCATGGTCATTTCCGGCATCAGGCTGGTCGAAAAGACCGGCGGCAAGTCCGGCGACTACAAGGCGGGCGCCTGATGGCGCTGCTTCCGGTCGCCGAGGCGCTCGAGCGCCTGCTGGACGGCGCAGCACCCTTGGCCGGCGAAAGCGTTTCTCTTTTCGAGGCGATCGATCGCGTGCTGGCGGAGCCGGTCGTGGCGCTTCGCACCCAACCGCCTTTCAACTCCTCGGCCATGGACGGTTATGCAGTGCGCGCCGCCGACATGGCCTCGGTGCCATCGAAACTCTCCGTGATCGGCATGGCGCCGGCGGGGCGCGGCTTTGACGGTGCGGTCGGCAAGCGCCAGGCGGTACGCATCTTCACCGGCGCGCCGCTGCCTGATGGCGCCGACACCATCGTCATCCAGGAAAATGTCCGCGATCTCGGTGGCGGCGATATCGAAGTGATCGAACCCACCGCCGAGGGACGCAACATCCGCCGCACCGGCCTCGACTTCTCGACAGGCGATGTGCTGCTGCAAAGAGGCCGGGTGCTGGATCCGGCGGCGCTTTCCCTGACCGCATCGGCCAATCATCCCCGGGTGAGCGTGGTGAAGAGGCCGCTGGTCGCCATCATCGCCACCGGGGACGAGTTGCTGCCGCCCGGCAGCGAGCTCGGGCCGGACCAGATCATCTCGTCCAACGCCTATGGCGTCGCCGCGGCGGCGCAATCGGTCGGCGCCCGCGCGCTCGATCTCGGCATTGCCGCCGACCGCAAGGACGCAATCGCGGCGCTGGTCAGGAAGGCTGTCGCCGCTGGCGCCGATGTCATCGTCACGCTGGGTGGCGCCTCGGTCGGCGACCACGATTTGACCCATGACGTACTGACCGGCGAAGGCATGACGCTCGGTTTCTGGAAGATCGCCATGCGCCCCGGCAAGCCGCTGATGTTCGGCCGGCTCGGCGACATCAGATGCATCGGCCTGCCCGGCAACCCGGTGGCAAGCCTGGTCTGTTCGCAATTGTTCCTGAAGCCGCTTCTGGCAAGGCTTGGCGGCCGCGATCATCGCCAGGACATCCGCCAGGCCCGGCTGGGCGCCGCAATGGCCGCCAATGATCTGCGCCAGGATTATGTGCGGGCGGTGGTCAGGGAAGACGACAGCGGGCTGGTGGCAACCCCATTCAGCATCCAGGATTCTTCGATGCTGCGGATGCTGGCCGACGCCAACGGGCTTGTCGTGCGCGCGCCCTTCGCCCCCGCATGCACTGCCGGTGACACCTGCAACGTGCTGATGCTACGCTGAAGAATAGCCATATAAGCTGCTGATATAGGTCCAAAAAGATCTCGGCTATTCCGAGATCAAGAGCCGCGTCAGCGGATGCGCCGGATCGGCAAGCCCATCGACGATATCGAAATGATGCCGATCTGGTTCGACCACGGCGCTGGTCGTGGCGCCAAGGCCGGTCCAGATGTTGGCCAGCAACGCATTCTGGCGCAGGAATTCGGAACGCTCGCCGCCGCCGGCCCAGCAGGTGATGCGAGCGCCATCCATGGGCCGCAGCAGCGCCGGGCTTTCAGTCAGCGCCTCGCGCTCGTCGATTGCCAGCGCCTCGTTCATGCCGGTACGCATCAGCGGACGCAAATCATGCAGGCCCGAAATCGAAACGACATGGCGTACGCGCCTTGCCACATCGGCGGCCAGCGGCGTGGTCGTGGTCACCATTCGGGTGGCAAGATGGCCGCCGGCCGAATGGCCGGTCAGCATCAGCGGTCCTTCGACCATTGCCGCTGCCTTGCCGATCGCCGCGCCGATCTCGCTGACGATGCCGGCGATGCGTATGTCCGGGCACAGCGTGTAGGACGGCATCGCCACGGCGAAGCCGCTGCTGACCGCGCCCTTGGCGAGGTGCGACCAGCCGCTCTTGTCGGACTCCAGCCAGTAACCGCCATGGATGAACACCACGAGCCCCCTGGGAGCGGCATCGGGAAGGAAAAGATCGAACCGGTTGCGCGGTCTATTGCCATAGGCGATATCGAACCTTGCGCGACCCTGCGCCGACAGCGCATCGCGAAACGCCTGCGCCGGCTCCGCCCACGCGGCGGGCCACCGGTCGCTACCGGCGATATTCGCGCCGTTGGCATAGGCATTGTTCCAATCGGCAATGCGATGTTCGATCATCGGCACCCTCCCCCGAAGCGGCATCGTTTCAGCGCTAGCAATGGCGGCCACCATGCCACGCGTCAATGCTCCAGGGCAAAACATTTTAGGCTTGAAACAAATTTCGACTGGTGCGATCCTGCCTCCGGAACAGTCGGCAAAATGGGAGGTCTGCTGTGCTGCCCATCTGCGGATGTTCATCCTTTCTGGATGGCATGATCGAGCAATCGGCGGCACGAAACCTCCACGAAAGACAGGAACGACGGATTAACCGCCTTCGGCCTCATGCCTCGCGCATTGGCCAGGCAGCACATAGGATAGCGGCGAGATGCTTGGGCCTTCAGCGCATATCGACACGTTCACACGCGACCACCTGCCGCCGCCGGAACAATGGCCCGATATCCTGCTCGACGGTTTTGATTATCCTGAACACCTCAACGCCGGTGTCGAACTGACCGACAGGCTGGTGCAGAAGGGGCTTGGTGACCACACCGCCCTGATCGGCAACGGCCGCCGCCGCACCTACAAGGAACTGTCCGACTGGACGAACAGGCTCGCCCATGCGCTGGTCGAGAATTATGGCGTCAAGCCGGGCAATCGGGTGCTGATCCGCTCCGCCAACAATCCCGCCATGGTCGCCTGCTGGCTGGCGGCCACCAAGGTCGGCGCCGTGGTCGTCAACACCATGCCGATGCTGCGCGCCGGCGAGCTCTCCAAGATCGTCGACAAGGCCGAGGTCACCACCGCGCTCTGCGACACCAGGCTGATGGACGAGATGACCGCCTGCGCCAAGGACAGCGCGTTCCTGAAACAGGTCATCGGCTTCGACGGCACCGCCAACCATGATGCCGAACTCGATCGCGCCGCGCTCGACAAGCCGGTGACCTTCACCGCCGTCAACACCGGCCGCGACGATGTCGCCCTGCTCGGCTTCACCTCGGGCACGACAGGCGTGCCGAAGGCGACGATGCATTTCCACCGCGATCTCCTGATCATCGCCGACGCCTATGCCCGCGAAATCCTGCAGGTGACGCCGGACGATATTTTTGTCGGCTCGCCGCCGCTTGCCTTCACCTTCGGCCTTGGCGGGCTTGCCATCTTTCCCCTGCGCTTCGGCGCGGCGGCGACGCTGCTGGAGCAGGCGACGCCGCCCAACATGATCCACATCATCGAGACCTACAAAGCGACCATCTCCTTCACCGCGCCGACCGCCTACCGCGCGATGCTGAAGGCCATGGACGAAGGCGCGGACCTGTCGTCGCTGCGTGTCGCCGTTTCGGCCGGCGAGACATTGCCGGCTCCGGTCTTCGAGGAGTGGACGAAGAAGACCGGCAAGCCGATCCTCGACGGCATCGGCGCCACCGAAATGCTGCACATCTTCATCTCCAACCGCTTCGACGACATGAAGCCTGCATCGACCGGCAAACCTGTCGGCGGCTACGAGGCCCGCATCGTCGACGACGAGATGCGTGAAGTGCCGCGCGGAACGACCGGACGGTTGGCGGTGCGTGGACCGACCGGCTGCCGCTACATGGCCGATGACAGGCAGAAGGATTATGTCCGCGACGGCTGGAACCTTACCGGCGATACCTTCACGCAGGACGAAGACGGTTTCTTCCATTTCTCCGCCCGCTCCGACGACATGATCGTTAGCGCCGGCTACAACATCGCCGGACCGGAGGTCGAGGCGGCGCTGCTGTCGCATCCCGATGTCGCCGAATGCGCTGTCATTGGCGCCGGCGATGCCGAGCGCGGCCAGATCGTCGAGGCGCATGTCGTGCTGGTGCAAGGCGTGGCGCCGGACGCGTTGACCGTCAAGCGCCTGCAGGACCACGTCAAGGCCACCATCGCACCTTACAAATACCCGCGATCGGTGAAATTCATCACCGCGCTGCCCAAGACCCAGACCGGGAAGATCCAGCGCTTCCGGCTGCGCACGGAGACCGTCAATTGAGCGAGCCCTACGATCCAGCGTCCGAAGGCGCCCAGATGTCGTTCAAGGAACGCATGTCCTACAGCGACTATCTGCATCTGGAGAAAGTGCTGGAGGCGCAGACGCCCCTGTCGTCGGCGCATGACGAGATGCTGTTCATCATCCAGCACCAGACATCCGAACTCTGGATGAAGCTCGCTTTGCACGAGATCAGTGCCGCCATCCGTTCCATCCGTGCCGACCGGCTTGAGCCCAGCTTCAAGATGCTGTCGCGCGTCGCACGCATCTTCGAGCAGTTGAACAATGCCTGGGACGTGCTGCGCACGATGACACCCAGCGAATACACCGAGTTCCGCGATGCGCTCGGCCAGTCCTCGGGCTTTCAGTCCTGGCAATATCGCGCCATCGAGTTCATGGCCGGCAACCGAAACCTCGCAATGCTCGGCCCCCACAAGCACCGGCCGGACCTCAGCGGCAAGCTGGAGGCGATCCTGGCGGAGCCATCGCTCTACGATGAAGCCCTGCTGCTTCTGGCCCGCAACGGTTTCGACATCGGCGCCGACGCCGGGCGGACCGACTGGCGCGAAACCCGGACCGAGAATGAGGCGGTCCTGGTCGCATGGCAGACCGTCTATCGCGACCCGCAGCGCTACTGGATGTTTTACGAACTGGCCGAAAAGCTGGTCGATTTCGAGGACTATTTCCGCCGCTGGCGCTTCAACCATGTCACCACGGTCGAGCGCATCATCGGCCTGAAACGCGGCACCGGCGGCACATCGGGCGCCTCCTATCTCAAGAAGATGCTGGAGGTCGTGCTGTTCCCGGAACTCTGGACGGTCCGCACCCGGCTCTAGTTTCTCAAGTCACCGCCGTCTTGACCGCAAATCGCGCATCTTTCCAAGCTTCAGAGCGCAAGATGTCCTCCAGCACTTCGACCGCCTGCCAGACGTCTCTGTAGCCGACATAGAGCGGCGTGAAGCCGAAGCGGATAGTCGACGGCGCGCGGAAGTCTCCGATCACGCCGCGCTCGATCAAGGCCCGCATCACCTGGTAGCCATGCGGATGCATGAAGGAAATCTGGCTGCCGCGCTGATTGCCGTCCCGCGGGCTCTCCAGTTCGAGGCCATAGGCACCGCATCTTGCTTCGACGAGCTGGATGAAAAGATCGGTCAGCGCAATGCTCTTCGTGCGCACCGCTGTCATGTCGACATCGTCCCAGATATCCAGCGCCCCTTTCAGCGCCCGCATCGAAAGCACGGGCTGCGTGCCGCACAGGAAGCGCCGGATGCCGCTGCCGGCGGCAAAACCCTGTTCGAAGGCAAACGGCCGCGCATGGCCCCACCAGCCGCTCAGCGGCTGGTGGACATCGCCGTGATGACGCTTTGCGGCATAGATGAAGGCCGGAGCGCCCGGACCGCCATTGAGATATTTGTAGGTGCAGCCGATGGCGAAATCGGCATTGGCGCTGTCGAGCTCGACCGGCAAGGCGCCGGCGGTGTGGCAGAGATCCCAGACGATCAGCGCGCCGGCTTGATGGGCCTTACGTGTCAGCGCGGCCATGTCACGCAACTGGCCGGATTTGTAATTGACGTGGTTGACCAGGATGACCGCGACGCGCTCGTCGATCAGCTCTTCGATATCAGGCGCATCGACGCCTTCGAGCCGCAGCACGGTACCCGGCCGAGTCGAGGCGACGCCTTCGGCCATATAAAGATCGGTCGGAAAGCTGTCGCCCTCTGCGACGATGACCGATCGGTCCGGCCGCATCCCGAGTGCGGCATGCAGTACCTTGTAGATGTTGATCGAGGTCGTGTCGCAGACCACGGTCTGGCCGGCCGCCGCGCCGATCAGGCGGCCGAGCTGGTCGCCAAGCGCGACCGGCATGTCGAACCAGCCCGCGGTGTTCCAAGCACGAATGAGGTCCTGCGCCCACTCTTGCGTCGCGGCCTTCTGCAGCTCGTTGAAAACCGCAGGCGCCGCTGCTCCCAGCGAATTGCCGTCGAGGTAGATCACACCCTCCGGCAATGTGAACCGGTCGCGCATGGCGCGTAGCGGATCCGCCGCATCCATGGCTTCGACGGCCTTGAGGTCGAGCGTTGCGTTCATGATTGGTGATGTCCTCGATTATTCACGAATGGCTTCGCGAGCCGGCGCGGGGCCTCGGCCGCGCTTGAGGCTTGGCAAAGCAAGCATGGCGAGCACGAACAGGCCCGTGGCAAGCTTCAAATCGGGAGGCGGCATGCCGGCGGCAAGGCAGAACGACACCAGTTGGTAGTAGATGATCGCGCCGGCAAAGGGCGCCAGCAGCTGGCGCCAGACCGTCTGCTTGCCGACAACCGCCTCGCCGATCATCAGCGCGGCCAATCCGTTGATGAGGATGCCCAGCCCCATATTGACGTCGGCGAAACCCTGCGACTGCACCATCAGCGCGCCGCTTGACGCCGAAAACGCGCTCGCCAGCCCGACGCCGCCGATGGTCGCCGCCCAGACATTGATGCCTTGCGCCTCGGCCATATCAGGATTGGCGCCCACGGCGCGCACCGCGGTCCCTTTCTCGGTCCTGAAGAACATGTAGAGCGCCACGAAGACGACGAGCGCCAGAAGACCGGCAACGACGATCTTGCTGGCCGGAAAACCCGGCCGCGCGAACGGTACCCAGTCGAACACCGCGGGCGAACCGAAGACGGAGAGATTGGACTTCCCCATGATGCGAAGATTGATGCTGTAGAGCATCGTCATCATCAGGATACCGGCAAGCAGCGTGTGGATACGGAAGCGCAGATGGATGAAGGCGGTGCAGCAGCCCGCCGCGAAACCCACGATGAATGCGACCAGGATGCCGGTCACCGGCGCTGCTCCGGCAGCCAAAAGCACGCCGCAGACGCAGCCGCCCAGCGGAAACGCGCCTTCGCTGGTGAGATCGGGAAAATTCAACATGCGAAACGGGATCATGATGCCGAGCACGACAAAGGCCAGGATCAGGCTCTGCGCCAGGGTGACCGGCATGATCGCGATGAAGCTGGAGAGAACTTCCTGAATAAAGCCCATGGGGATCAGCTCGCCAGCAGCATGCGGTCGGTTTTGACGGAAAAATGGCCGATCAGATCGATAACCGTGACCCTCGCCTTTTCCTCGCCGGTGACTTCCAGCAGGACCCGGCCGGCGTCGAGCATGATCACCCGGCTGCCATAGTCGACGGCGTGCTGCATGTTGTGGGTGACCATCAGCGTGGTCAGCTTCAGCGCGCTGACGGCACGCACCGTGGCCTGCATGACGATCTCGGCCGTACGCGGGTCGAGCGCCGCGGTATGTTCGTCGAGCAGTAATAAATCAGGTGATCCGCCGACCGCCATGATCAGCGACAGGGACTGCCTCTGTCCGCCCGAGAGCAGGTCGACGCGCGTGTCGAGGCGATTTTCAAGGCCGAGGCCCAATATCGACAGCCGCTCCTTGTAGGAGGCGAGCCGTGTGGCGTTCAACCCTTGCCGCAAGGTGCGCTTTTGGCTGCGCAGATCGGCAAGCAGCATGTTCTCCGCCACCGTCATGCTGGCGGCGGTGCCGCGCATCGGATCCTGGAAGACCCGCGCCAATTTGGCGGCGCGCTTGTGCACCGGCATATTTGTCACATCGGCGCCATTGATCAGGATCTTGCCGGAATCGAGGATCAGCGCTCCGGAAATGGCGTTGAGCATGCTGCTCTTGCCGGCTCCGTTGGAGCCGATGACGATGCCGAACTCGCCAGTCGCCAATGACAGGCTGAGGCTGTCCAGCGCGATCTTCTCGTCGGCCTGGCCCCTGTAGAATACTTTGCGCGCGGATCGGATCTCGAGCATCGTTCCTCCCTGACCTGACGGGTGACGGCGCCCCCGCCGTCACCCCCCCTCAGTCCCGATATCAGTCGACGATGCAGCCGCAATCGGCCATCGACGCCGGTATCTCGATGCCGAACGCAGCCATCGCCTTGCGGGAGATTTGCGGCATGTGGTCCTTGTAGGCCGGGCGCGATGGCGCGATCGTTTTCGTATCCTTGCCCTTGAGGATCTCGGCGGCGATGTTGCCGGCGTTGACGCCGACCTGCGTGTAGTTGACCGCGAAACTTGCCGGTACGGTGCCGTTGCGGACCGCGCTGTCGTCGGAGTTGACGACCGGGATGCCGGCCTGGCGAGCGGCCGCGGAGACGGCGGCGATCGCCGGCTGGATCAGGTTCGAAGCCGGGCCGTAGATGACGTCGGCCTTGCCGGCGAGCGAGGCGATGCGTTGCTGGATGTCATTGACGTTGTCGATGCCGACCTCCACGACCTCGAAGCCGGCCGCGGGCGCCGCCGCCTTGATCTTTTCGACGAGGGCAACGTCATTGGCCTCGCCTGGATTGTAAGGCACGCCGAAGCGCTTGGCGTTCGGCAACAGCTTCTTGGTGAAGGCCATCACCGCGGCGACATCCTGCAGATCGCTGGCGCCGGTCATACCTTCATCTCCCGCGTCCCACGACGGCACCAGCTTGGCCGCCACCGGATCGGTGACCGCGGCAAAGACGATCGGAATGCCGGAGCCCGCGAGTGCCTTCTTGGCGATCTGCGAGACCGGCGTGGTGATGGTGTAGATCAGCTTGGGCTGCTCGGCCTGCAGCTTGGCGATCATCTGCGGCACCAGCGATGCATCGAAATTGGTATGGCTCTCCGTGTAGACGACGTCCTTGCCCTCTACGAAGCCATTGTCCGTCAGCGCCTTCTTGAAGCCGGCTATGGCGGCGTTCAATTGCGGATGCTCGCCGAAATTGGCGATGCCGATACGGATCTGATCGGCCGCGGCGCTGCCGGCGCTGACCATCAATGCACCTGCCAGGGCCAATCCCGACAGCCATGCGGATTTCGACTTCAACATCATTTCCTCCCAGATTTGATCAGCGCCGCCTTCGGGGCACCTCCAGCGATCATGGTCAGTCCCTCGGCGCATGTCAAACATTATATATAACTCTTGCCATCACTCACCATCATATATAATTTCTCCAATGGCAGAGAACGAATGGATCGCGATGCAGGACCAGAAGAACTCCACCAAGACGGAAGCCGCCTACCAGCTTCTGCGGCGCGATATCCTCACCACCCGTCTCATGCCGGGTGCCCCGCTCAAGCTCAGCGCCTTGCGCGGCACCTATGGAGTTGGCTGGACGCCGCTGCGCGAAGCGTTGTCGCGCCTCGAAGCCGAACGCCTGGTCACCGCCATCAGCAATCGCGGCTTCGCGGTCGCCCCCGTGTCCCGCGCCGAACTTGAGGATCTGGCGCGCGCGAGGATGGTCGTCGAGATACCGCTCTTCCAGGAATCGATGGAGAAAGGCGGCCGGCAGTGGGAAGACGCGGTCGTCACCGCGCACTACCGGCTCGCCCGCTGCAAGACCGCGGTGGATGACCCATCGGATGCCGCCGTCGACCAATGGGACGAGAACCACGAGGCTTTTCACGCGGCGCTGCTGAGTGCGGCGACGTCCAGCTGGCTGTTGCGGTTTCGCTCGACGATCTCGGACCAGCTGCGCCGGCACCATCGCTTTCTTGGGCTGGCGCCGACATTGCGGGCCGCGGCCGGCCTCAAGGCTGGCTACGAGGAGGCCATGGACGCGCTGCGCGAGGCGATGGCGATCGAGCACCACACCGCAATCATGGAAGCCGCCCTGGACCGCGACGTCGAGCGGGCAAAAGCGCTGATGACGGCCCACATCGGTTATACGCTGCACGTCTATGTCCACACCGAGGACGGCGACGCGAACAAGGACGTCGGGCGCGCCGGCAGCTTGAAAGCGGTTGCCGGATGATTTCGGCACCTCCGCATCGTCCGACGCTTGGCGAGATTGCCGAAGCCCGCGATCGGTACCTGCTTCCGAACAGCTATTGTTGGCGTTTTGATTTCGTTTCGTTCACGGCAGGCAAGCCGATCGCAGGCGCGGAAATCGGCATCGCCGGGCTCTGCCGTCGGCTGATGCCGAGCCATGTCGCAAGACAGGCCACAGGCTATTAACCAAGACATTTCAATGCGGGCGACGGGCGGCAACGGGCGAAAATCCCCGATTTCCGGCCTGTCCGGCTCTGCAAATGATTACGGCCCTCTTACCAAATTCACTAAACTTTAAACGGTTGCAGAACACAACTGGAACAGATAGTGTTTGTTCTGGGTTTGTTTTTTCGATTCTGGATCAGAACCATTCTGGATCAAAACCTTGTCCAGATGCCTTGGGGGCCGCCATGCTGACACGCAAGCAACATGAACTCTTGATGTTCATTCATGAACGGCTCAAGGAAAGCGGTATTCCGCCCTCCTTCGACGAGATGAAAGAGGCGCTCGACCTCGCCTCCAAATCAGGGATCCATCGCTTGATCACGGCGCTGGAGGAACGCGGCTTCATTCGCCGGCTGCCCAACCGAGCGCGTGCGCTGGAAGTGCTGCGGCTGCCCGATTCGATCGCGCCGGGCCTCAACGCGGCGAAGAAATTCTCGCCAAGTGTCATCCAGGGAAGTCTCGGCCAAGGCGGTTTCGGTCAGGGCAGCCTCGGCCGCCAGATCAAGCCGGCACCGTCGCGCTTTGCCGCTGCCGGCAACGACGACGATGCGGTACCAGCGGTGTCCATCCCGGTTATGGGTCGCATCGCTGCCGGTGTGCCCATCGATGCCATCCAGCATCAGACGCATACCATCTCGGTGCCGCCGGACATGATCATGGGCGGCGAGCACTATGCGCTGGAGGTCAAGGGCGACTCGATGATCGAGGCCGGCATCTTCGATGGCGACACGGTCATTATCCGCAACGCCGATACGGCGAGTCCGGGCGAGATCGTCGTGGCGCTGGTCGACGAGGAGGAAGCGACCCTGAAGCGGTTCCGCCGCAAGGGTGCCTCGATTGCGCTTGAAGCCGCCAATCCGGCCTACGAGACGCGCATCTTCGGGCCGGACAGGGTCAAGGTGCAGGGCAAGCTCGTCGGGCTGATCAGGCGCTACTGAGCCGGCACGGCACTTGGCTTGTCAGGTTTGCGATAGGGCTGCAGGCCCCTCGCCTCGCGCGAAAATTTTCGCTGCGCGTGCCAGGGCCGATACGGGCTGTCCACCGCGAAGCTGATGGTTGGCGGACCGGTGGCCGATTGGCGGTCGAAGAAGATGGCCGCGCTGCCCTTGCGGGCGAGCTGCCGTTTGGTGACGACGAGAACCAGCGGATTGTGGCAGGCGTCGTAGGCCGTTGCGTCATTGACGATGATCAGGTCGGCGAAGCCACAGGCCTTCCAGGTATCCTTGCGGTCTTCGACATGCGCTATGATCGCACCGGACGGGTGCCTGGCGAGACAGACACCGTCGGTGCAATAGAACGGCGCTCCCGGCGGCAGGCTGACGGCATCAGCAATATCGAATTGTCCATCCGCCTTGTCGAACATCTCCGGCAGGATGATGGTTTCGGATCTCAGCGCGCGTTTCCAGTTGTCGACGGTGAATTCGTTCGGCCGGGCCCGGCTGACCGCGAGTTCGCCACCGCCGATCGGCAGCGCGACCAGCCGCGCGTCTTCCGAGACCAGCACATCCGGCGTGCGCGTGTCGGACACCACCAGCAAGCCGGCGAGCGCGAATGGAAGCGCTGCAAGCCGCAGCCACGTCGTCGCCATCGTCGCGATGACCAGGGCAATTGCCACCAGCAGAACGGATTGCTGTGAGATGAGCCCGACCGCATCGACCGGAGAGCGTTCTGATATCCACGCCGAAATGGCGATCATCGCGGTCAGGCCCTTGCCCATCAGGTAAAGGGATGGCGCGTCCAGGCCGAACGGCATCAGCAGCGCGCTGGCAACGGCCAGGAACATCACGAGTGAGACGATCGGCATGACGGCCAGATTGGCGAACAGGCTGAGCGGCGACACCCGCTGGAAATGCCAGATGGCAAACAGCGCCGTGGCGCTGCCGGCGATGATCGACGTCATGGCCAGCCCGCCTGTCGCCAGCAGGAATTTGCGCGTCAGGAAACCCGGCAAGGAGCGCTTCGGCGGCGGCGGTCTGGTCTTTCCCGCCCGGTGATCCGCCCAGCCGGCATAGGCGCCAACCAGGGCCGCGGTCGCGGCGAACGACATCTGGAAGCTCGGGCCGACCACCTCATGCGGCGAGACCAGGATGACGGCGATCGCCGAGATCGCCAGATTGCGCATGGTCAGCGCCGCGCGATCGAACAGGACGGCAATCAGCATCACCGCCAGCATGATGAAGCTGCGCTCGGCGGCGACGACGACGCCGGAGATGACGAGATAGGCGGCGATCGAGAAAAGTGCTGCCGCGGCCGCGTATTTCTTCACCGGCCGGCGCGCGGAAAAGTCCGGGAACAGCGCGAAGGCGCCGCGCAGCAGTCCCATGATGGTGCCGGCGACCAGCGCCATGTGCAGTCCCGAAATGGAGATGATGTGATAGATGCCGGTGCGCCGCATCGCTTCGTTGATTTCGTCGGGGATGCCGGCGCGCACGCCGACGATCAACGCCGCCGCGATCTCGCCTTCTGCGCCGCCGACGCTGCCCCTGATATGGTCGGCAATGGCTTCGCGGGCGTTCTCTATCGCTGATGAAAGGCGGGCCGACAGCGGCATGCCAGCGTCGTCGGCTGCAACGACTTTTGGATTGCCGAGAAAGAACCCGCTGCCACCGATGCCGGCGAAATAGCTGTCGAAGGAGAAATCATAGCTGTCCGGCCGCACCGGACCGGTCGGCGGCAACAGCTTGGCATAGCCGGTAATAAGGGAGCCGGCGGTCATTTCCGGCGGTATCTTGCGTGTCGAAAGCCGGACCCTTTCCGGCGCGTAGCGCAGTTTCGGCCGGGCGGTCGACGTCACGTCGATGGTAAGCCGGATGCGGCCGGTCTCCATCTCATCGATCGAGACGACGCGGCCGCTCAGTTGCGTCGAGATTTCCGAGCCCAGCATCTGGGTTCCCGTGCGCCACGTCTCGACCTTGGCGGCGAGCAAGCCAAGCGCGCACAGCAATGCCGCCGTCAGGAACAGATGGGTTTTCGGCCACGAGCGCGAGACAATCGCCAGGAAGCCCATGAGGGCCACCACCGCGACAGGCCTGGCGAAGTCCGGTTCGGCTGCCAGGGAAAAATAGCCGATCGCGCCGATTGCAAGGCAAACCGGCACCAGCAGGAAGCCAATGCCGCGGTCAAGCTCCAGCTCCGCCGCCGCAGTGATGCCGTTGCGCAGGCGCGGCAATGACAGCCGGCCGAGTTGCCGGCGCACACGTACGATCCTGCCGGCCGGCGACGGAATTGGCGCGGGGATATCCGGTGCGGGCTGGTTGCCGGAACCCGGCACGAGAGGCGATTGCGTCGGCAGCGAGGCCGGCAGCGGCATCGCAAACAGGGACCGCTCGCTGACGCCAACAATGGCGTCCTCGCCCTGATCCGAGCCCCGGCTTCGTCCAGCCATCGGGTCTGCCCCTTGCACCCCTGACGCCCTATGCTACATGAACGCGCGACGCGCGAAAGTCCGCGCACCCACACCCGCCCCAGACGCTTCCCGAGAGTTCCATGTCCGACAAGGTCGTCACCCGTTTTGCCCCCTCGCCCACCGGCTACCTGCACATAGGCGGCGCGCGCACGGCGCTGTTCAACTGGCTGTACGCAAAGCACACCGCCGGCACGATGCTGCTGCGCATCGAGGACACCGATCGCGAGCGTTCGACCGAGGCGGCGACGGCGGCGATCCTGGACGGCCTCACCTGGCTCGGTCTGGGCTGGGATGGCGAGGCGGTTTCGCAGTTCGAGCGCGCGCCGCGCCACCGCGAGGTGGCCGAGGAGCTGGTGCGCCTGGGCAAGGCCTATTACAGCTACGAGACTCCCGCCGAGCTCGAGGCGATGCGCGAGGCGGCGCGCGCCAAGGGCCTGCCGCCGCGCTACAACGGCCAGTGGCGCGATCGTGATCCGTCCGAGGCACCGCCCGGCGTCAAGGGCGCCATCCGTGTCAAGGCGCCGACCGAGGGCGAGACCGTGGTACACGACCGCGTGCAGGGCGAGGTGCGCTTCCCCAACAAGGATCTCGACGACTTCATCATCCTGCGCTCCGACGGCAACCCGACCTACATGCATGCCGTCGTCGTTGACGACCACGACATGGGCATCACCCACATCATCCGTGGCGACGACCACCTGACCAATGCCGCCCGCCAGACCGTGATCTACAACGCCATGGGTTGGGATGTGCCGTCGATGTCGCACATCCCGCTGATCCATGGCGCCGACGGTGCCAAGCTGTCGAAGCGGCACGGCGCGCTTGGCGTCGAAGCCTACCGCGCCATGGGCTACCTGCCAGAGGCGCTGCTCAACTACCTGGCGCGCCTGGGCTGGAGCCATGGCGACGACGAGATCATGTCGATCAAGGACATGGTGTCCTGGTTCGACATAGGCGACGTCAACAAGGGCGCGGCCCGTTTCGATTTCGCCAAGCTGGAGGCGATCAACGGCGCCCATATGCGCCGCATGGCCGATGCCGAACTTTTGGACATCTTCATCGCCACCTTGCCCTACCTCGAGGGTGGCCCGGCGATGGCCGCGCGCCTCGACGACCGCAACAAGGCGCAACTGCTGGCAGCGCTTCCCGGCTTGAAGGAGCGCGCCAAGACGCTGGTCGAGCTCGTCGACGGCGCCGCCTTCCTGTTTGCCACGCGGCCGCTGCCGATCGACGAAAAGGCGGCACTCCTGCTCAACGACGATGCCCGCAAGATCCTGCGCGGCGCTCACGAAGCTTTGAACGCGCTGTCGGGCGACTGGACGGCCGCGGCCGCGGAGGCCGCGATCCGCGACTACGCGCTGGCCGGTGGCCACAAGCTTGGCGCCGTGGCGCAGCCTCTGCGGGCCGCCCTGACGGGCAAAAGCACCTCGCCAGGCGTGTTCGACGTGCTTGCCGTGCTGGGGCGCGAAGAGAGCCTGGCGCGCATAGCCGATCAAATCGATTAGGAGCAAACTGGCCCAAGAAGATTGGCATTGAAAGGCGGGTTTCGCAGTGCAACATTAGGCCCTGGCCCAATCTGGCACGCACCCTCCTGAAATGCGGTGGCGAATACGCGCATTGCGGTGATTTCGACGTGTCGCTCTGCAGAAATTTGCCTTTGCCGGCATGAGGAAACGAGAAGGAGTTTGCAATGACCGAAGCTGCGACAAAACTGGAATTTGGCGGCAAGACCCAAGAGGCCACGGCAAAGCTGGAATTCGGCGGCAAGACTCATGAGTTCAAGGTGCGAAGCGGTTCCGTCGGGCCCGACGTCATCGACATCGCTTCGCTCTACAGCACCACCGGTGCCTTCACCTACGATCCGGGCTTCACCTCCACAGCGAGCTGCGAGTCTGAGATCACTTTCATCGATGGCGATGCCGGCATCCTCCTGCACCGCGGCTATCCGATCGACCAGTTGGCCGAACACGGCGATTTCCTCGAAGTCTGCTATCTCCTGCTCTACGGCGAACTGCCGACCAAGGCGCAGAAGGACGATTTCGATTACCGTGTAACGCGCCACACCATGGTGCACGAGCAGATGTCGCGCTTCTTCACCGGCTTCCGCCGCGATGCGCACCCGATGGCGGTGATGTGCGGTGTGGTCGGCGCGCTGTCGGCCTTCTATCACGATTCCACCGACATCTCCGACCCGTACCAGCGCATGGTCGCCTCCATGCGGCTGATCGCCAAGATGCCGACGATCGCGGCCATGGCCTACAAGTACCACATCGGCCAGCCCTTCATTTACCCGAAGAACGATCTCGGTTTCGCGGCCAACTTCCTGCATATGTGCTTCGCCGTGCCGTGCGAGGAATACAAGATCAACCCGGTGCTGGCACGCGCCATGGAGCGCATCTTCATCCTGCATGCCGATCACGAGCAGAACGCCTCGACCTCGACCGTTCGCCTCGCCGGCTCTTCGGGCGCCAACCCGTTCGCCTGCATCGCCGCCGGCATCGCTTGCCTGTGGGGTCCGGCCCATGGCGGCGCCAACGAAGCGGCGCTCAACATGCTGGGCGAGATCGGCCATGTCGATCACATCCCGGAATTCATCGCCCGCGCCAAGGACAAGGACGATCCGTTCCGGCTGATGGGCTTCGGCCACCGCGTCTACAAGAACTACGATCCGCGCGCCAAGATCATGCAGAAGACGGCGCATGAGGTTCTGGGCGAACTCGGCATCAAGGACGATCCGCTGCTCGACATCGCCATGGAGCTTGAAAAGATCGCGCTGACCGATTCCTACTTCATCGAGAAGAAGCTCTACCCGAACGTCGACTTCTACTCCGGCATCACGCTGAAGGCGCTGGGCTTCCCCACCACCATGTTCACCGTGCTGTTCGCTGTCGCCCGCACCGTCGGCTGGATCGCGCAGTGGAAGGAAATGATCGAGGATCCGCGCCAGAAGATCGGCCGCCCGCGCCAGCTCTACACCGGTGCACCGGAGCGCGACTACGTGCCGATCGCGAAAAGGTAGGGAATAGAATAGGGAGTAGGGAGTAGGGAGTAGGGAGTGGGGAATAAGAGGCCTACTGCCTACTGCCTACTGCCTACTGCCTACTGCCTTCTTCATGCACCCCATCACCACCTCCGCGGCGATCTCGCCTGAGGGCCTGTCCGTGGCCATGCGCCTGACAACTTCAGCAAAGCCGTCCTTTTGCCAGGCACGATAGGCGGTGTCCAAAAACAGCGCCTCCAGCTGCCGCGCCAGATAGCGTGGCCGCACATACTGGTTGTAGTGCTCCGGCACGATCGCCTGGTCGGCGATGAGATTGGGCAAGGCGGCACTCCACACCCTGACCAGGCCCTGGACCATGCGCATCACCGGATCGAGCCGGTAACACGAGATCGTCGGCACGCCCGACAACGCGAGTTCCAGCGACACCGTTCCAGACGCGATCAGCGCGGCATCGGCCTTGCCGAAGGCCTGCCATTTGCGCTCGGGATCGAGAATGATTTCCGGCTCCTGGTCCCAGCGCGCCACCGAGGCCCTGACCAAGTCGGCGACATGCGGCACTGTCGGCAACAGCAGACGCAGTTGATGTCCGCGCTGCCGCAGGATCGAGACCGTCTCGCCGAACGGTTCGATCAGCCGGCTCACCTCACCGCGCCGCGAACCGGGCAAGACGAGCAGCGTCTTGATGCGATCTCCCGAGAGGTCGCGCGGCTGGGTTTGCGCTCTCGCAGCGCTGAGTACGCCCGGATCATGCGCAAGGCGATGTCCGACATAGGTGCCCTGCGGGCCGCCGAGGCGGCTGAGCTCCTTCACCTCGAACGGCAGGATGCACAATATGTGGTCGACATAGGGCTTCATCGCCGGCGCCCTGCCCGGTCGCCACGCCCAGACGCTTGGGCAGACATAATGGACGATCGGAATCGACGGATCGGCGGCGCGGACCTTTTTGGCGACGCGCAGCGAGAAATCAGGGCTGTCGATGGTGATCAGGCAGTCGGGGGTTTCAGCAGCGACCGCGCCCGCCGTCTGGCTGATCCGCCGCATCAGGCGCGGCAGGTCACGCAGAATGGCGCTGAGACCCATCAGAGCGATCTCGGCACCATCGAACAACGGCACCAGCCCAAGCGCCTGCAGATGCCGTCCGCCAATGCCGACGAGCCGTACCTCGCGTCCGGTCATTCGTTTCAACGCCTGCACGATGTCGGCGCCCAACAAGTCGCCGGACTCTTCGCCGGCGACGATGGCGATCTTCAGCGGCTTCTCAGTTGCCATGGCCAGGCTCCGCGGCCGGCAGGCCGAACACGAACAGGCCAAGCGCATTGGCGCGCGCGAGAACGATGGGACCTTCGAGAATCAGCGAATGGCCGGCTTCCACGGCAATGCCGGCAAGCCCGGCGGCGTGTGCCGCCTCGACCGTACGGGGGCCAATGGATGGCAGATCGGCACGCAACTCCTGGCCGGGCTTGGCGCATTTGACCAGTACACCGCGGGTCTTGCCGGCAAGTCTGCCATGGCCGCGCAGCTGCTGCGTCCGCTCGAGCAGTCCGTGGGTGCCCTCGACGCCTTCCAAAGCGATGGCGCGGCCACCGATGGCAATGGCCGCCTGACCAATGTCGAGCGCGCCGATGGCCTTTGCCGCCGTGCGTGCCGCCTCGATATCGCGCCAGTCGGACTTTCTCGGCACTGCCTTGGTCAGAGGCCCTTCGGCAGCGACAAGCCGGGGTACGACCTCATGCGCACCGACGACTTTAACGCCGCGCGCCTCCAGGCCGCGGGTCAATATCTTCAACAGCCCGTCATCGCCGCGCGCAAGCGCCATGGCGACCGAGGGTATCAGCGCCAGCAAGCCAAGGCTCGGCCGCATGTCGACCAGCCGCGGCCTGCGCCTGATCTCGCCGGCAAGGACCAGATGGGTGATCCGCCGGCGCCTCAGCAACGCAGCCAGCGAGCCGATGTCTTCCAGCGCGAGGCTTTCATGCTCGTAGATTGTGAGGTCGGACTGACGGTCGGCCTGACCGTCGACCAGGATGATGATGGGCGGATGTCCGGCCTCTGCCAGGCCGGCCGCCACTTCGACCGGAAGGCTGCCGCCGCCGGCGATGATGCCGACCTTGGCATCAGACGGGAGATCAAGAGCAGTTCCCGCCGTCTCAGTCTTCATCATCGGTGTCGTCGCCATCACCGCCCTTGAGCGACGGCACGGCATAGTGCCGCTTGCCGCGAATGGTGATGAAATCGATGATCTTCATGGCGGTCGGGGAAGAGGCGAACTCCGCCTTGGCGATCTCGATGTTCTCTCCAACGGTGCGGGAGCGATCGAAGATCGTCTTGTAGGCGCTGCGCAGCAGATAGATTTCGGAACGCGGCAGGCCGGCACGCTTGAGGCCGATGATGTTCAAGCCGCGCAAGCTGGCGCGGTTGCCGACGGCAATGGCATAGGGAATGACGTCACCCACAAAAGCCGAGCACCCGCCAAGAAAGGCGTTGTCGCCAACACGCACGAATTGATGCACGGCGCTGAGGCCGCCGATATAGACGTTGTCGCCGATCTCGCAGTGTCCCCCCAGCGTAGCGCCATTGGCGAAGGTGGCGTTCTTGCCGACAACGCAATCATGGGCGATGTGGGCGTAAGCAAGGAAATTGCCGTTGTCGCCCACCGTCGTTTCGCCCCGGCTGGTGTCGGTGCCGACATGCATGGTCACGCCTTCGCGGATGGTGCAGTTGGCGCCGATGACCAGGGTGGTGCGGCCGCCCTTGTGCTTGGTGTTCTGCGGCGGCGCACCCAGTGTCGCCATCGGATAGACCTTGGTAGACGCTCCGATAGTGGTCGCGCCCATCACCGAGACATGGCTGACCAGTTCGACACCGTCGCCGATCACGGCATCGGCGCTGACATGGCAGAACGGCCCTATGCGCACACCTTGGCCGATTTGAGCGCCTCCTTCCACGACGGAAGAAGGATGGATTGAAGTCTTGATTTTCATAGGCACTCGATCGTCAGTCGCCGGTGACCATCATGGCTGAAATCTCGGCCTCGGCCGCCTTGGTACCGTCGACCAGGGCTTCGCAGGCGAATTTGAGCAGGTTGCCGCGCTTCTTGATTTTCTTGACATGGATCTTCAACTGGTCGCCGGGAACGACCGGTTTGCGGAATTTGGCATTGTCGATGGTGAGGAAATAGACCAGCGACGGCTTCGATGCTCCAAGGCTGCGGATACAGATGGCGCCCGCCGTCTGCGCCATGGCCTCGACGATCAGCACGCCCGGCATCACCGGCTGGTCGGGAAAATGCCCCTGAAAATGTGGCTCGTTTATGGTCACGTTCTTGATGCCGATGGCGGAGTTGTCGCCATCGATCTCGACGATGCGATCGATCATCAGGAAGGGATAGCGGTGCGGCAGGAGCTTCATCAGCCCCATTATGTCGACCGCTTCCAGCGTCGTCGCCGTCACCATGTCAGCCATTGTCCTTGCCTTGCTTGCGTGCCCTGGCCATCGTGCGCAACATGGCTATCTCTCGCATGGCTTCCGCCATTGGCTGCGCCGGATAACCGCCCCAGATCTCGCCGGCAGGAACATTGCTCATAAATCCACTTCTGGCGGCAAGCTTGGCTCCTGTGCCGATGGTCAGGTGATCCGCCAGCCCGACGCCGCCGCCCATGGTGACATTGTCACCCACGACCACGGAACCGGAAATACCGGAAAGCCCGGCCACTATGCAATTGCGGCCGATGCGGACGTTATGAGCGATCTGTACGAGATTGTCGATCTTGGTGCCCTGGCCGATGATCGTATCGGACATGGCGCCGCGATCGACGGTGGAATTGGAGCCGATCTCGACATCGTCCTGGATGACGACCCGTCCGATCTGTGGAACGCGTTCCGGCCCCTTGGCGCCGCCGACGAATCCAAAGCCGTCCTGGCCGATCCTGGCGCCGCCATGGATGATGACCCGATTGCCGATCAGCGCATACTGGATGCTGGCGCCCGGCCCGACATAACCGTCGCGGCCGATCTGGCAGGACTGTCCAATGACGGCGTTGGGCGCGATGACGGTGCCGCTGCCGATCGAGACGCCCGGCCCGATGACCACCCCGGCCTCGATGATCGCGCCAGCTTCGACATGGGCGGTCGGGTCGACATGAGCGTGCGGGGAGATACCGGTTTCACTGGTCATTGGCCCCGGCGTCGCGGCGGTCGGGAACAGCAATCGGCCAACCAGCGCGAATGCCTGTTGCGGACGCGGGTGGATCAGGACAGCGACGCCCTCCGGCGCCTTGTTGGCGAATTCGGCCGGGCACAGGACGGCCGCGGCCCGCAGCGACGGCATCAGCGCTGAATTACGCTTGCCGTCGACGAAGACGAGCGCATTGGCGCCGCCCTCGCTGGCCGGAGCCAGAGCAGAGATAGAAACGTCGGATTGGCCGGAATCGACAAGCACCGAGCCGGTCAGATTCGCGACTTCGGCCGCCGTATACCGGCGTGATGGCGCGAAGAACACCGGATCGGTCATTCCAGAAGCTATATCCAGCTAGGTCGGAACATTTCTCCCGGATCCAGAAAATCCGGGAGCATCGTTGGCCGCCGATCAGAAGCGGGTCGATATGCCGAAGTTGAATTCCTGCACGTCGTCGGTCGCTTCCTTCCTGACCGGGATCGCATAGTCGATACGGATCGGGCCGAAGGGCGAGGCCCACATCAGGCCGATACCGACCGAAGCACGCAATTTCATGTCAAGCGAACTCTGGTTCACGCTGGTATCGATCTTGCTGCCGTACAACGTTGCAGCATCCGCAAACACAGCGCCGCGCAGACCGAAGCTCTCCGGAACAACCGGCAACGGGAACTGCGCTTCGGCCGAGGCGTTGAAATAGGTCACACCCCCGAGATGGTCACCCGTGGTCGGATCGACCGGGCCGATACCGGCATAGGCAAAGCCACGGATCATGCGGTCAGTGCTTTGGAATTGATCGAATATCCGCAGAGATCCATCGCCGCCGTAAGCCTCCACGTGACCCGCACCGCCTGAAATCAATCCGACCAGGTCAAGCTGCTCGGATAGAGTCTGGTAGACGCTGCCGCGTCCGGTGACCTTCACGAACTTGGCATCGCCACCGAGACCGGCCACTTCGACCGTCGTGTTGGCGTAGATACCCTCGTGCGGGTTCTTCATGTCGTCGATGGTGTTGTAGACCAGCCCCAAGCTGACCGACGACTTGATCCAAGGGCTTTGAGCGATGCCATCCAGGATGGCCGGAGAAATCGTGCAGGTGCCGTCTGGATTTCCGACGGTGGTAGGACCGCAACTATCGTCGACCTTATATTTCTCTTGCGAGATGTTGTAGGCCAGCTGGGTCGTGATGCTGTTGGTGATCGGCAGTCCGAAGCGGATCGTCGCGCCCGTCGTGTCGCTGTCGTAATTGTTGTTGTATTCCCGCGTCGACTTATAGATGTCGAAGCCGGCGGCGATGCGACGCCCGAGGAAATACGGCTCGGTGAAGGACAGGCTGTAGTCGCGTGAATTCTTGCCGCCGCCCGCCGACACCTTGATGAACTGGCCGCGGCCAAGGAAGTTACGCTCGGTGATCGATCCTTCGACCGACGGGCCCGCCGTGTCGCCACCGGTCGAATAGCCAGCGCCGACCGAGAATTCACCCGTCGACTTCTCGACCACGTCGACCACCAGCACGACCTGATCGGGCTGCGAGCCAGGCACCGTCGAGATATCAACTTTGTCAAAATAATTCAGGTCTTCCAGCCGCTTCTTCGCGCGCTGGATGAGCACCTGGTTGAACGCGTCGCCTTCGCTGACGTCGAATTCGCGGCGAATGACGTAGTCGCGCGTGCGATCGTTGCCACGGATCTCGATGCGCTCGATATAGGCCTTGGTGCCCTGATCGATGGTGTAGACGACCGAAATCGTATGGTTCTCGAAATTGCGGTCGCCACGTGGCGTCACCTGCGCGAAGGCATAGCCGGAACCGGCCACCTTCTCGGTCAGGGCAATGATCGAATCCTCGACGTTCTTGGCGTTGTAGACGTCGCCCTTTTGGGTCTCGACCACCGATTGCAGCGACTTGGCGTCGACTTCCGGGATCGTGCTTTCGACGCTGATATCGCCGAAATTGTACCGCTCGCCTTCCTGTACGGTGATGGTGACGGTGTATTTGTTCGTCGCATTGTCGAGTTCGCCGACAGCCGACACGACCTGGAAATCGGCGTAGCCGTGATTGTAATAGAAGCGGCGCAGCAGCTCCTGGTCGGCGCGCAGCTTGTCTTCGTCATAGACGTCATCGCGCAGGATGAACGAAACCCAGGACGAGCGCTTGGTGTTGATCACGTCCGACAGGCGGCGGCTGGAATAGGCGCTGTTGCCGACAAAATTGATCGCCGCGATCTGCGTGCGGTCGCCTTCAGTGACCTTGAAGACCACGTTCACGCGGTTGTCACCGAGATCCATGATCTGGGTGGTCACGCCGGCGTCGTCACGGCCGATACGGCGGTACGCGGCCTTGACCGCCTCGACGTCCGAATCGAGCGTGGCCTGCGAGAACGTGCTGCGCGGCTTCAACTGAACCGCGGCCTGAAGCGCGTTGTCCTTGAGCTTCTTGTTGCCCTGGAACAGCACCTGGTTGACGACCTTGTATTCGGAAACCTTGACCACCAAGGTCGAGCCGACCTGGTTGATCTGGACATCCGAGAACAGGCCGGTGCCGAACAGCGCCTTGACCGCGCTGTCGATGTCCGAACTGGAGAAGGCCTTGCCCGGCTTGATGGTGATATAGTTGCGGATGGTCTCGGCGTCGACACGCTGGTTGCCGCTCACTTCCACCCGGCTGACGACAGCGGCTTCAGCCGCCGATGTGGCAACGAATTGCACTGCGAGCGCACCTGGTACGACCAGAGCGGCGGACAGTGCCGCCGCGGACGCGGCGTTCAGAAACTTGGATGCTGCCTTCATCGGGCTTAATAACCTTTTCTCGTAGTCCCCACGGCGAGAAAACCGGACGTGCGGTAATTTCCCCTACCGTATTAACCGGATTTTCCCTACACGCAAGGCTTCTGGTTAATTTGTATTTACTTAACCGAGTTGCGTGGCTTTCGCGTCACTCATATCCCCGGGCATGGTAAACGACGTCTCAACATCGACCATGCCCAGGCCAAATTCCTTCATGATTTCAGCACCCAAACAGATCGTTCCAGAAAACGAAGCCCATGAAGCACAGCACCAGAAGCAGACCGGCCCGATAGGCCATTTCCATCATCCATTCCGACACCGGACGGCGGATGACTGCCTCCACCCCGTAGAACAAGAGATGGCCCCCGTCGAGGGGGGGAATCGGCAAAAGGTTTAGAATGCCTATCCCTACGGACAGCAATGCAACGAGCTGAACCAGCCACTCGAAACCCAGTTTGGCCGCCTTGCCGGCCATGTCGGCGATCTTGACCGGGCCACCCAACTGGCACTTGTCCTCGCGCCCGACGGCGAAACGCTGCATGAACTGGCCGGTGCGCTGGATGACATGGCCGGTTTCCTCGACCGCCGCGGCAACGGCCCCGACCGGCGTGTAGGTGACGAGACGGGGCTGGCCGAACTCCTTGTTGTTGACGACGCCGATCACCGCGACCTTGACCTTGTTGCCGAGTGCGTCTTGCTGCTCCATCAACTGCGGTGTCGCCGTCACGGTGACTTCCTTGCCACCGCGCAGCATGACGAAGGTGATGGTGTCACCGGCACGGCCCGAAACCAGGCGCTGCACGTCACCGAAGGTCTCGACCTTGCTGCCGTCGACGCTGACGAATCGGTCTCCGGGTAGGATGCCGGCCTTGGCTGCCGGACTGTCAGCGGTAACCTGCGCCACCATGGGCTCGGCGACATAACGCCCATAGGTGGTGAACAGCACGGAGAAGACGACGATCGTCAGCAGGAAATTGAACAGCGGCCCGGCCGCCACGGTCGCCGCGCGCTTCCATATCGCCTGGGTGTGGAAGGCAATCTTGCGTTCCTCATCGGTCAGCGTCTCGAGCTCTCCAGCCGTAGGTTTGCTGGAGGTGGCGCTCATGTCGCCGACAAATTTGACATAGCCGCCTAGCGGTATGGCGCAGAGCTTCCAGCGCGTGCCATGACTGTCGTTGAAGCCGATAAGTTCCGGACCGAAGCCGATCGAGAACGCCCTGACCCCGATGCCGCACCAGCGGCCGACGAGGTAGTGGCCCATTTCGTGGACGAACACCACCACGGTGAGCACGAAGAGAAACGGCACCAGCGTGCCTAGAAAGAGACCGTCCGTGCTGAAAATCGCGTGAAGAATCTCGTTCAACTCAGGCCCTCAATTCTTCCGCGGTTGCGCCGTGACTGTGACATCAATCCAGGCAAATCCAAGGCATGCCCGCATCGGATCGCGAAACGACACCATTCAAATGGGAAACAGCCCCCGTGCCGGATGATCGGCCCCCGCCGAAATCCAGCCGATGACGTACAGGGCAAGAGCCGCCGCGACAAGCCCATCGACACGATCCATGACGCCGCCATGGCCTGGAATGAGCACGCCCGAATCCTTGCAGCCATGCCGCCGCTTGACCCATGATTCGAAAAGGTCGCCAGCCTGGGCGACAATCGAAAGCGCGAGCGCCACGAGACCGAGCAACGCCAGGTTGCCGACGCCGGCGATGGCAGCCAGGATGAGACCGGCGACAACGCCGCCAACCGCGCCGCCGAGCGCGCCGCTGCGCGTCTTGCCGGGCGAAATCGACGGCGCCAGTTTGGGGCCGCCGACGGCGCGGCCGACAAAATAGGCAAAAATGTCGGTCGCCCAGACCACCGCGAACAGAAACAGGATTGCGACCAGCCCCGAATGGTCGCCATCACGCAGCAGGGCAAGCGACAAGCCAGACACGCAAGCATAGGCAAGACCGCTCGCGTCCCACTGCCCGCTCTTGCCGACCCGGGCGGCAATCGCCGCCACGGCAACCAGCGCCACGACGAGCGGCAGCAGCCAGAATGAGGAAAGGCCGGCAATCAGGGCGACGATGAAAACGGCGGCCAGCGCTTCCGGCAGGAAGCCAAGCCCGCTGGCCGCGGCGGGCCGCGACATACGTGTCCATTCGTAAAAGATCATCGCCGACATCGCCGCGCACAGCAGCCGGAAGGGCAGACCGCCAAGCCAGGTCAGGCCAAGGGCGACGATGGCCAGCACGACCGCCGAAATGACGCGGAGCTGAAGGTTGCTCATCCCGCGGCCGGTCGCGAAGCGACGTCTGGCGGGCCCAGGCCGCCGAAGCGGCGCTCGCGGCCGGCGAATTCGCGCAAGGCCTCTGCGAGGTGCTCGCGGTTGAAGTCCGGCCAATAGCACGGCAAGAAGACGAGTTCGCTGTAGGCGGCCTGCCACAAGAGGAAGTTGGACAGGCGGAGCTCGCCGCTGGTGCGTATGACCAGTTCCGGATCGGGGATGCCTTGCGTGTCGAGCAAGCCGGCAAAGCTTTCGGCGGTGATTGCCTCGCTGTCGATCTCGCCGCGCGCCACGGCCGAGGCAAGCTTACGCGCCGTGCGGACGATCTCGTCGCGCCCGCCATAGTTGAAGGCGATGACCAGCGTCAGCGCTTCGTTGTTGGCGGTGAGTGATTCGGCTTCGTCGAGCAGCCCCCTGATGTCGGCCTGCAGCCCTGTCCTGTCGCCGATGATCCTGACCCGCACGCCGCTCTGGTGCAGATCGGCAAGGTCACGGCGGATGAACAGCTTCAACAGCCCCATCAGGTCGCTGACCTCGGACTTCGGCCGCGACCAGTTCTCCGACGAGAAAGCATAGACGGTCAGGAAGGAGATGCCGAGATCGGGAGCCGCCCGCACCGTCTTTCGCAGCGCCTCCACCCCGGCGCGATGACCCGCAAGCCTCGGCATGCCACGCGCCTTGGCCCAGCGTCCATTTCCATCCATGATGATCGCGACGTGCGCGGGCGTTGTCATGATCTCGCTTTCGGATCAGCCCAAGGCCAACCTAAACCTGCATGATTTCAGCTTCCTTGTCGGAAAGCAGATGATCGATGGTGCTGATCGTTTCGTCGGTGAGCTTCTGCACCTGGTCCGAACGCTTGCGATGATCGTCCTCGCTGATGTCGCCGTCCTTCTCAGCCTTTTTCAGGAAGTCCATGCCGTCGCGGCGCACGTGGCGCGCTGCGACGCGGGCGTTCTCGGCGTAGCCATGCGAGATCTTGACCAGTTCCTTGCGGCGCTGTTCGTTGAGCTCCGGAAGCGGAATCCTCAGATTGGTACCGTCGACGATCGGATTGAAGCCCAGATTGGATTCGCGGATGGCGCGATCGACGGCGCCGANCGGCGCCGACCATCGACTTGTCCCAGACCGACACCGAGATCATGCGCGGCTCCGGCACCGTGACGTTGGCGACCTGGTTGATCGGCATGGTGGTGCCATAGGCCTGCACCTGGATCGCATCGAGCAGATTGCTGGAAGCACGACCGGTCCGCAGCGAAGCCAGGTCATGCTTGAACGCGGCGATTGCCCCATCCATGCGCCGCTTGAGATCGTCGTACTCACCACTCATCTTAGTCTCCTCGACCCGTCTGCCGCGGGTTCACTGCTTCGGGGGCGTTCGGGTCCGATTGTCGAAAACCGGCTTCCCTCTTCGGGATCAGGTTCCGGATCAATCGTCCGCGACGACCGTGCAGCGGCCGCCGCCCCTCAGAATATCGCCGAAACCACCTTTTTCGTGGATCGAATAAACGATTATCGGAATGTTGTTTTCACGCGCAAGTGCAATCGCAGCCGTATCCATGATGGAAAGGCCGCGTTTTATGACTTCACCATGGCTGATGCGTTCGAAACGCGTCGCATCCGGGTCCTTTTTCGGATCAGCCGAGTAGACGCCGTCCACCTGCGTGCCCTTGAACAGCGCGTCGGCGCCGATTTCGGCCGCGCGAAGCGCGGCGGCCGAATCGGTCGTGAAGAACGGATTGCCGGTGCCGCCGGCAAAGATCACCACCTTGCCCTGGTTCATGTAGGCGGTCGCCTGGCGTTGCGAAAAGCTTTCGCAGAGTTCGGGCATGGCAATCGCGGACAGCACGACGGCGTCGACGCCGATCTTGTTCAGCGATGTGCGCAGCGCCAGCGAGTTGATGACCGTGGCCAGCATGCCCATGTGGTCGCCGGTGACACGGTCTCCGCCCTTGGAGGCGACGGCCACGCCGCGAAAGATGTTGCCGCCGCCGATGACGACGCCAACCTCGATGCCCAGCGCGCGGGCTTCGGCGATGTCGGCGGCAATGCGGTCCACGACCGAGACATCGATGCCGAAATGCTGTTCGCCCATCAACGCTTCACCCGACGCTTTCAGCAAGACACGTCGGTAGAGGGGCTTCACCGTCATATGGTCCTCGTCATTTGCATGTGGCGCGCCTGGGCTGGCCGCCCTCGCGCAGGCGCCCGAACATTGGCACGATGCCGAGTTCCGATACACGAAGGGCGCCGCGATGTCACGCGGCGCCCAAACGGCAATTTCATGGGCACCCTGCCCGATCGATCAACTGGTGGAGACGCTGGTCGGCAGACCTTCGACGAGCACCGGCGACGCGTATCCGGAAGGCTTGTCGCCGGTCGCGGCACCGCCGGTAACGCGCGCCTGTATTTGCGGACCGAAAAAGGAATAGGGAAACGGCGCCGGAGTCCTGCTGACCTCGTCCAGCCGGTCGCGAAGCCTTGCGGGAATCTCGAAATCCAGCGCGCCAAGATTGTCCTGCATCTGGGCAAGCTTCGTCGCGCCGAGGATGACGGCGGCAATCCCCGGCTGCGTCGCCGCCCAGTTGAGCGCGACCTGGGACATGGAGCGGCCAAGCTCGGATGCGACCTTCTCGAGTTCGGCGACGATGGCCCAGTTGTGCTCGGTGAACTTCTGAAAGCCCGGATGCGTCGAGTCGCGAAATCCGTCGAGCCGACCGGCGTTTCCGGCCTGAGCCGGCCGATACTTGCCGCTCAGCAGCCCGCTGGCCAGCGGGCTCCAGACCATGATGCCGGCGCCATGGCGCATGCCGAACGGCACGAACTCGTTCTCGATCGCGCGTTCGGCCAGGGAGTATTCGAGCTGTAGCGCCGAGACCGGCTCATATCCACGCAGTTCGGCGATCGCCTGGGCCCGGCCCGCATACCAGGCCGGCACATCGGACAGGCCGACATGGCGAATTTTGCCCGCGCGCACGAGATCGTCGAGGGTGCGCATGACCTCTTCGGCCGGCGTCAGCCTGTCCCAGACATGCATGAGATAGAGATCGATATAATCGGTGCCCAACCGCTTCAGCGAGGCATCGACGGCCCGCATGATGTTCTTGCGGCCATTGCCGCCGGCATTCGGATTGCCAGGCTGCATGTTCATGGCGAACTTGCTGGCGATCACCGCCATGTCGCGCAAGCCGCGCTCGGCGATGAATTCGCCAAGCCAGGCTTCGGCGGTGCCGCCGGTGTAGAGGTCCGCGGTGTCGAAGAAATTGCCGCCCGCCTCGACATAGGTGTCGAACATCGCCCGCGCGGTGTTCCTGTCGGCTCCCCAACCCCATTCCGTGCCGAAAGTCATCGTGCCCAGCGCCAGACGGCTGACCCTGAGGCCGCTGTTGCCGAGCGTGTAATAGGTCATGCTCATGATCGTTCTCCAATGCTTGGTAGCTACTGCGTCACTGGCCCGCAGTGTCACTGTCCCGGCGTCGTCTTGACCCAGGGATTGCCGCGCTCATGCGTCATGCGGAACGTGAAGCCGTCGACCTTCCAGCCGGCGGCGGAGCGCGTCAGGTGGTGCTCATAGGTGCCCCAGACTTCCCAAAGCGGGTCGCCATTGCCTTCCATCCGGTTCCAGGCATAGCCGTTGGAACGAACGGTCGCCGCATCGGCCTCAAGGACGACCTGGTGGTTGGTGCGCAAATGCAGGCTTGTCTTGCTGCCCTTGAGGTTGCCCGCCCAGGCGCCGATCAGGTCGTCGGAGGCGGTGTTGGCCGCCGGCTGTCCGGAAAGGCTGCTGAAATCGGCAGTGACCCGATCCGCGAAATAGCTGCGTGCAAGCTTCCAGTCCTGGGCGTCGACGGCGCGGTCGATGGCATCGGCGATGCGGATCACCGCGCGCTCGTCAGCGAACGCCCGCCAGTCGGATGGCTCCGCCCCGGCATCGATCGGCGCCAACGCCATGCCTGCCGCGAAAGTTACATGCTTCAATGCATTCATGTCTTTTCTCCTCGATGCCATCAGCCCATCGCCGACGTGTTGGCGACAATGTGGACCGGCACGCTAATAGCGATAAGATTGCATTGTTCGTACAGACTATGCGATATCATGCATGAATGGATCGGGACCTGCTCACCCACCTGCCTGTGATCGTCGCCGTTGCCCGGCGCGGCGGCTTCGCGCTTGCCGCTGCCGAACTCGGCATGAGCCCTTCGGCGGTCAGCCATGCGGTGCGCCTTGTCGAAGAGCGGATCGGCCAGCCCTTGTTCGCACGCACGACGCGCAGTGTTTCGCTCACCGAGGCCGGCAAGGCGCTGGTGGAAACGGCGGCCCCTGCCCTGCAAGACATTGCCGAGCGGATGGACCGTATCCGCAGCGTCAAAGGCAGGCCGTCAGGCCTGCTCAGGATCAACGCCTCCAACATCGCGATCCCATTGGCGGTGACGCCGGTCGTCGCAGCGATGGCCGAGCGCTATCCGGAGGTTACGGTCGAGATTTTCGCCGACCAGGGTCTGGTTGATATCGTCGGCGAAGGCTTCGATGCCGGCATCCGGCTTGGCGAGATGATCGCGCAGGATATGGTGGCGGTCCGGCTGACGCCGCCATTCTCCGTGGTCATCGTCGCCTCGCCCGCCTATGTCGGGCGGCACGGCCGTCCCGGCAGCGTTGCCGACCTGGCGAATCACAATTGCATTGGCTACCGGCTCGTCCGTTCCGGAGCACTCTATCGCTGGGATCTGGTCGAGGATGGCAAGGACATCGCCATGGAGACACGGGGCAGCGTTGTGGTGACGGATTCGCTTGCGGCAATCGATCTTGCGCTTGCAGGCGTCGGGCTCGCCTATATGTTCGAGCCGCTGGCGCGCGCGGATCTTGCCGCCGGCCGCCTCGTCCAGGTCCTGCCGCAATCGGCGATCGAGGAACCTGGGCTGTTTCTCTACTTCCCACGCCGGGCCGCGATGGCGCCGAAGCTGAGGGCCTTCATCGATACCGCAAACGAAATCGGCCGGGCGCCCTTGCGGACACCCGGCCGAGTTGCCTGAGGTCGTTGGAGCAATTCCAGGAAAAGTGTGAAGCGGTTTTCCCGGGAAAAGCGCGTAGCGCTTTCCCTTGGGAATTGCGTCAAAACAAAGAGTTAGCCCTGGAAAAGGCTATTTCTTGACCGCCGCCGCGACTTCCGCCGCGAAATCGGTCTCTTCCCTCTCGATGCCTTCGCCGAGCGCGAAGCGCAGATAGGCCGTGATCTTGGCCGGTGCGCCGATCTCCTTTTCGGCATCCTTGAGCGCCTTCTCGACGGTGATGTCGGGATTGAGCACGAAGGCCTGCTTCAGGAGCACGACTTCCTCATAGAACTTGCGCATGCGGCCCTCGACCATCTTCTCGATGATCGCTTCCGGCTTACCGGACTGGCGCGCCTGGTCGGAGAAGATCGCCTTCTCGCGCTCGACCGCTGCCGGATCGATCTGCTCCGCGGTCAGCGCCATCGGGTTGGTGGCGGCGACATGCATGGCGACCTGACGGCCGAAGGCGTTGGCGGCATGCTCATTGCCCGTGGTCTCGATCGCGACCAGCACGCCGAGCTTGCCAAGGCCGTCGGCAACGGCGTTGTGGACGTAGGTAGCGACCGCGCCGTGCGGAACGGTCAGCTTGGCCGAGCGGCGGAAACCCATATTTTCGCCAATGGTGCCGACTGCGTCCTTGATGGTGTCGGAAACCGACTTGTCCGAGCCCGGATACTTCGCGGCAGCCACTGCTTCGGTCGTGCCGTAGGCGAGCGCCACCTTGGCGACATTGGCAACGATTTCCTGGAACGCGGCGTTGCGGGCGACGAAGTCGGTCTCGGAATTGACCTCGACGACGGCAGCTTCGCGCACGCCATTGTCGACGCCGATCAGACCTTCAGCCGCGGTACGGCCAGCCTTCTTGTCGGCCTTCGAGATGCCCTTCTTGCGCAGCCAGTCGACGGCCTCTTCCATGTTGCCGTTGGTCTCGGTCAACGCCGCCTTGCAGTCCATCATGCCCGCGCCGGTCAAGTCGCGGAGTTCTTTGACCTGTGCAGCCGAAATGCTCATTGTCGCCTCTTTGATTTAAATGCACCGACGCACCATCGGTATTCGATGATGCGTCTGTCTAGCGTGCCAAAATATGAGAAAGATGAAGGCCGCGGGCGGCCTTCGATTGTCAAGCCTCGGGGGCTTCCGAAGCCGGAGCCGGATCGAGCGCAGGCTCGACGGGAGCTTCGACCGAAGCGCCGATGTCGACACCGAGCGCGCCCTGCTGACGGGCGATGCCGTCGATCGCAGCCTTGGCGATCAAGTCGCAATAGAGCTGGATGGCGCGGGCCGCGTCGTCATTGCCGGGGATCGGGAAGTCGATCTTGTCCGGATCGCAGTTCGAATCGATGATGGCCACGACCGGAATGCCGAGACGCTTGGCCTCGAGGATGGCGATCGCTTCCTTGTTGGTGTCGATCACGAACATCAGGTCGGGCGTCGAGCCCATGTCCTTGATGCCGCCGAGTGCCTTGTCGAGCTTCTCGCGCTCACGGTCGAGGTTGAGGCGCTCCTTCTTGGTGAGGCCCTGGGCCTCGCCGGCCAGCATCTCGTCGAGCTTGCGCAGGCGTTGGATCGAGTTCGAGATCGTCTTCCAGTTGGTCAGCATGCCGCCGAGCCAACGCGAGTTGACGTAATACTGGGCCGAACGCTGTGCCGCGTCGGCGACGATGTCCGACGCCTGGCGCTTGGTGCCGACGAACAGCACGCGGCCGCCCTTGGCAACGGTGTCGGAAACCTGCTTCAGCGCCTGGTGCAGCAAAGGCACCGTCTGCGAGAGGTCGATGATGTGGATGTTGTTGCGGGCGCCATAGATGTAGGGCGCCATCTTCGGGTTCCAGCGATGGGTCTGGTGGCCGAAGTGAATGCCAGCTTCCAAAAGCTGGCGCATGCTGAAATCAGGCAGTGCCATTCTCATTTCCTTTCCGGTTAGCCTCCACGGACACCGGCATTTTTGGACGAAGTCCTCGAACGCCACCGGAGGTTTCAGCCGGATTTCTCCCGGGCAGACACCAAAGTCCGTGTGTGGAATGAGCGCGCATATAGAGGGGATGCGCGACAAACGCAAGCGACGAGGCGCTTCACCGCTCAGCGTGCGGCAATCAGCGCTCCGGTGCCGATCATGGCGCTGCCGGCAAACCTGTTCATCAGCCGCATGCGCTTCGGCGTCCTGAACCAGCCTGAGGCCCTGCCCGCCAGCGCGGCATAGAGCCCCATGGTCAGGACGTTCACACTGATCACGACCGCAACCACCAGCAAGCCATCGGTGAAGGTCATGGTGTCGAGATTGAGGATCAGCGGCATGATCGAGGCATGGAACAGGATAGCCTTCGGATTCCCCAGCGCTATGGACGCGCCAAGGAGGAAGGACCGGGATAATCTCGCCTCGGCCATCTGCGCCTTATTTGATTGCGTCGCCGAGGCCCGCCACATCCTGACGCCGAGAAAGATCAGATAGGCGGCGCCTGCATATTTCAGCAGGAGAAAGATCCATTCGAAGGTCTGGGCGAGCGCCACCAGTCGAGCAGCGCCAGAGTGACCAGCACGGCATCGCCGGCGGCGACTCCGACGCCGGCTATGAAGGCGCGAAGAAACCCACGCGACACGCCATTGGTGATGACCGCGAACATCGCTGGTCCGGGCGTTGCGGCGGCAAGGGTGACGGCGGCGCAATATGCGAGAAAAGCCGTAGGTGTCATCGCCTGACCTTTCCGTTGGGCACCCGCACGCGTCGGAAGATGGCGACGATCTGCTCGCGGCTGCATTCGATGGCGCCGAGCCGCACCGCGCGGTCGCGCTCGAAGCCGGTTATGTCATAATGCGGCGCCGATGTCTTGGGCGGTCCCTGGTAGGACGAGCGCTTGACGCCGAGTTCGGCGGCAAAGCGATGCAACTCGTCGGTATCGTCGGCCAGGAGATGGCACCAGAGATGGCCCGCCCACTTCCAGATCGCCGCGTCGACGTAGACCGCCATCAACCCCGCCGTGGCCCGCTCAATTGCACATTCCCGCTATTTCGATACCGCGCCGGTTATTTCGATACCGCGCCAGTTATTTCGATACTGGGCCAATTATTTCGATACTGGGCAAGGCTTTGTCTGGTCGAACAGCGAAAGATTGACCAGCTTGCCGGTCATCGAGAAGTCGCCATAGTCCATGGTGAGATCTCTGGTGATGCCGTTCTCATGCAGCTTGAAGCTGATCCGGTATTCCGGCACTTCTTCGCCATTCTGGGCGCTGTCGTCGAAATAGGCGATGTCGACCGGCCAGTATTTGTCGGTGGCAAGCTTCGCCAACGCCGGCGCTTCCGGATCAGCCTTCTGGCCATCGGTCTTCTTGCCGACGACGACGGTGGTCGCCATCACCTTATTGGCGTCTTCCGAACCGTCGAACAGGTTTGTCTGGTAGAAGTTCTCGCCCTCCTCGGCCTTGCCGATCAGTTCAACCAGATGCTGGGTCGGGAACTGGGTGGCGGCGAGTTCGAGGCTGTTCTTCTCGGGCTTGTCGATGTCGACCTTGAGCCCCTTCGCGTCTTTCGTGGCAATGCCCTTGACCTCCTTGTCGAGGTTTTGGTCGACGAAGGATTTGGTCACGAACGAAAACGTCTTGCCTTCGGCATCCTCGAACGTGGTCGTCTGCTGGTCGGTCACCCTTGTATTGTCGTTGGTGACGATCTGGGTGACGAAACGGAATTTCACCGTATAGCCTTCGCAGGCGGAGCCGTTGAACTCGTAGACCATACGGCCCGATATGCCGGTTATGCCGGAGCGGTCGGACGCCTTGTTGAGGGTGAGATCGTACACGGCGCGATGCGCCTGCAGCGCCGGCACGGCGAAAGCGGGCCCTATCGAGAAGACCGCAGACAACAGGACGGCATGGAATGCGAGGCGCGTTGCGCGCATGTGGGGCTCCGATCGTCGCGGCTGATGGCAGGGCCGCAGGGAAAGATGGTCCAGCTTAAAAAAAGTCATGGCGGAAGCGAGGCAAAAATAGCAATTTCGGCCCGGCCAGCGCGGCGCCTTCCAGCAATAGGGAAAAGCAATGAGTGAAACAATCGAAAAGCGGCTAAGCGATCTGGGCGTGACGCTTCCAGTCGCTGCCGCGCCTGCCGCCAACTACGTGCCTTACTGCAGGACCGGCAACCTGCTGTTCACCGCCGGGCAATTGCCTCTCAAGGACGGCAAGCTGCAGGCCGTCGGTCTGCTCGGCCGCGACGTCGATACGGCAAGCGGCAAGGACGCCGCGAAATACTGCGCCATCAACATTCTGGCACAGGCCAAGGCAGCGCTCGGCGATCTCGAGAAAATCCGCCGCCTGGTGAAGATCACCGTCTTCGTCGCCTCCGCCACCGACTTCGTCGAGCAGCACCTGGTTGCCAATGGCGCCTCCGATTTCCTGGTCGCCGCTCTTGGCGAGCGCGGCAAGCATGCCCGCTCCGCCGTCGGCACCGCCTCCCTGCCGCTTAATGCCGCAGTGGAAATCGAAGCGATCTTCGAAGTCGAATGAGCGAAGGCCCGACATGACCGACCTTTCCTGGCTGATTGCCCGGCCCGTTGCCCATCGCGGCTTTCACGACATGAACAAGACGCGCTGGGAAAACACGCTTTCCGCCTTCACTGCCGCGGCCGAACGTGGCTACGCCATCGAATGCGACGTGCATCTGTCGTCGGATGGCGTTCCCGTCATCATCCACGATGGCGACCTGAAAAGGCTGACCGGGCAGGACGGTTTCGTCTGGCAGCGCACCGCGGCTGAACTTGCGACGCTCAAGGTTGGCGGGACATCGGATCACGTGCCGACGCTGCAGGAAGCGCTCGACCTGGTCGATGGCCGCGTGCCCATGGTCGTCGAGCTGAAAGGGACTCCCGGCCGCGACGAAGGCCTGGTGGCGCGCGTCGGCAAGATGCTCAAGCGCTACAAGGGCAAGGCGGCGATCATGTCGTTCGATCACTGGCTGATCCGCGATTTCGCGAAACACGCGCAGGGCATTCCGGGTGGACTGACCGCCTACGGCAAGGACCTCAAGCTGATCGAGGCGCATTTCGCCATGCTGGCGCACGAGATTTCCTTCACCTCCTACGCTGCCGGCGACCTGCCGAATCCGTTTGTCAGCTTTGTGCGTGAAAAGCTCAAAATGCCCGTCATTACCTGGACGGTGCATGATCAGCCCGCGGTCGACCTGACCTTCAGATACGCCGACCAGATGACCTTCGAAGGGTTCGAACCCGACCTCGTCGAAGTCGCCTGAGCGGAGTGCCTGAAACGTGACTTGTAGCAGCCCGGATGGAGCTTAAATAAGCCTCATGGATCAGGGCGACGATGGCGACAGGCAAACGGCAAATGCGGACTATTCGATCCGCATCGCCGCAGGCATCGGAGCCTTCACCTGCGATGAATGGAACGGATTTGCCGGCACCACGCGCAACGACGCGGAAAACGGCTACAACCCGCTGGTTTCCTACGCTTTTTTGAGTGCACTCGAGGATTCCGGGTGTGCCGTTCGGCGCACCGGCTGGCAAGGACATCACCTGCGGCTGGAGACAGCGCAAGGCAGGCTGCTCGGTGCCGTCCCCTGCTATCTCAAGTCGCACAGCCAGGGCGAATATGTGTTCGATCACGGCTGGTCGGATGCCTTCGAGCGCGCCGGCGGCCGCTATTATCCAAAACTGCAAAGTGCTGTGCCGTTCACCCCGGTCACCGGCCCTCGCCTGCTGGTCGGCAAAGGCGAGGACCAGGATGCGGTGAAGGCCGGGCTGGCCGCCGGCCTCAAAATGGTGACCGATAAGCTCGGCGTGTCCTCCGCGCATGTGACCTTCGCGCAGGAGAGCGACGTCGCGACGCTGGAGGCGGCAGGCTTCCTGCATCGCACCGACCAGCAATTCCACTTCTTCAACGAAGGCTTTTCCTCCTATGACGACTTCCTGGCCACGCTTGCCTCGCGCAAGCGCAAGGCAATGAAGAAAGAAAGGCGCGAGGCGCTTGCCGATGGCATCTCGATCGACTGGCTGACCGGCAAGGACCTGACGGAAAAAGCCTGGGACGACTTCTTCGCCTTCTACATGGACACTGGCAGCCGCAAATGGGGCCGTCCCTATCTGAACCGTCAGTTCTTCTCGCTGATCGGCGAACGCATGGCTGACGACATCCTTCTGGTGATGGCCAGGCGAAACGGGCGCTACATAGCCGGCGCCATCAACTTCATCGGCTCCGACGCGCTGTATGGCCGCAACTGGGGCTGCATCGAGGATCATCCCTTCCTGCATTTCGAGGTCTGCTACCACCAGGCGATCGACTTCGCCATCGAACGCAAGCTCAAGGTGGTCGAGGCAGGCGCCCAGGGAGAGCACAAGCTGGCACGCGGCTACCGGCCGGTGACCATGCATTCCGCCCATTACATTTCTCATCCCGGCCTGCGCAATGCGGTGGCCGATTATCTTCGGCGCGAGCGTCGCGAAGTCGAACGGATGGGCGAATATCTGGAAGACCACACGCCATTCCGCAAGGACCTGGAGGAATAGCGGGCGCCTTTTGCGCGGCAGCCACCTGATCGTCCCACGACATCGTCTTGCCGCTCCGGGGCAGCTTCGCTACACGAGATGGCGAGGCACAATCCGGAGCGCTCACCATGGCCGAAACCGCCTACGACACCGAAAACATCTTCGCCAAGATCCTGCGCGGAGAAATTCCCTCGCACCGCGTCTACGAAGACGAAGCGGTCGTGGCCTTCATGGACGTGATGCCGCAGGGGCCCGGCCATACGCTGGTCGTGCCGAAGGCGCCGTCGCGCAACCTGCTCGACGCCGACCCCTCGACCTTCGGTCCGCTTTTCACGGTCGTCCAGAAAATGGCGGCGGCGGTCAAACAAGCCTTCGACGCCGACGGCGTCACCGTCATGCAGTTCAACGAGCCCGCTTCAGGGCAGACTGTCTACCATCTGCATGTCCATGTCATTCCGCGCTTCGACGGCATCCCCCTGAAGCCCCACACGGGTGGGATGGAGAAGCCCGAAGTGCTGGCACAGAACGCCGAAATGATCCGAACCGTCCTGCGTGCGCGATTTTAAGTCTTTGTAAACCGAGCGATCATCTCGGCACCCACGCCACCGTCGGCGATTGCTTTTTTAATAGTCTTTCAAACCCTCTTGAGGCATTTGTCTTGCGAGGGGCATTCGATGCAAGATACTTCCGAAGCTATAGGCAGGCGGTTTGATGCTGGGGTCGATGACGCCTTCTCAAACCTTTTGGTCGATGCATTTTTCCGGCACCGCACTGTTCATGCGGTAGCACTATTTACGCTCGGATTGAGTTTTGTGGTCGGCGGCAGAGTTGGCAACCTGCCGGATTTTGGATTACTTTACGAATACGCTTTCTATCTGGTGGTTTACTTCTGGATTGCCGGATGCGCATACGCGACCCTCCGGCTGTTCTGGCTGGCGTTTGTCGATCGTGCCAGGTCGCCGCTCCGCATGTTGTTGCGCCCGCTCCAGCAGATGCTGACCGATCGAAATCGCATTGCCAACGGCATCAACGGCCTTGCCGCGATGCTGGTTTTTATGTCGGGCTTCGTGGTGCTGAAGGGAGCGATCGCGGTGCTGGTGCCTTTCTCCTGGGACCAGACCCTCGCGCATTTCGGCGCCGGCCTGCATTTCGGCCGCACTCCCTATCAATGGCTCTGGTGGATCGTTGAAAGTCCGCTGGCCGTTCACCTTCTCAATTTCTGCTACAATTTCTGGTTCGCAGTGCTGGTCGCAATGGTCTTTTCAAGCGTCACCGCCGCCCGCGACTCACTGCTGCGCCATCAGTTTCTGCTCAGCTTCATGCTGGTCTGGCTGGTTGGCGGCTTCTTCATCGCCATGGCATTCTCATCCGCGGGCCCGTGCTTTTATGCAAGGCTCGACCTTGGCGATCAGTATCAGCCGTTGATGGATGCGCTTGCGTCCGCGAACCGCCAGTATCCGATCTGGGCATTGTCCACGCAGGACAGGTTGTGGAGCGGCTACACGGGTTCGCCTTCGGGAACCATGGGCATATCGGCATTCCCCTCCATCCACGTCGCGACGTCGGTGCTCTTCGCTCTCTACCTGACGCGGTTGTCGACCAGGCTCGGCATCGTGATGTGGATATTCGCAGCCATCATCATGCTCGGTTCGGTGGTGCTTGGCTGGCACTATGCCGTCGACGGCTACGCGGGCGCGCTTATTGCCGTCGCGATCTGGAAAATCACGGGCGGAGCATTGTCCCGGGTGCACGCCTAGTTTGCCACTTGGACGCTCTTGAGATGCTGCCGAATTGCATCCGCGCACTGCACCGAGCTCAGAAGCGAGGTGTCGACTTCCAGATCGTAAACGCCCGGCCGGTGCACCGCCTCCTGCCACAGACGCACCGGCAAAGGCACGGGATCGTCTGAAGAGCCGGTGACATAGCCCCTGCCCGTCTCGCTGGCGGCTCGCCTTTCCATAATGATCTCAATCGGACAGCGAACGCCGACAAACAGCACCGGCAGGCCGGCGAGCCGGTGTGCGCAATCGGCCAGGATGTCGAGCGGTTTCGAATAGCCATCGTGATGACCGACATCCGCCACGACGTTCAGATCCAGCCGGCTATGGACCGCGATCGATTCGTAGAGGGCGGCATAAAATCGCGGCACGAAGACTTCGAGGTCAGGGCGCTCGCCGCCGGGTCGCAGGCCTATTCCCGGACGATATCGCGGCGGCGTGATCTGCGCATAGCTGTCGACCCCCAGGTTCATCCACGGACCTTCAAAACGTTCCTGGATGGCCTGAGCGATGCTCGACTTGCCCGATCGCGGCGCGCCGTTGAGGATGATGATCTGGCCAGCCATATGCCACCTCCGCACCTTACGATGCCAATGAAAAAAGCCCCGTTTCCGGGGCTTTTCGACTTTCATCAGGATCAGCCCTTGCGGGGCAGTTGTGGTACCAGGCTGCGCTTGCCACCATCTTTGCCCTTGGGCTCCGGCTTCTGCGCCACCACCTTCTTCGCGGCGGGCTTCTTGGCCACGGCCTTGTGCGGCTTCGGCGCTTCTTCCGGCTCTTCCTTCTTCGGCTTCACCGGCGCCTCGTCGGCCAGCGATTCGAGCTTCAGGCCGGTCTCGCCGGTTTCCTTCTTCTCGACGGTGACACGCACCGTGCCGCCCTTCTTGAGCTTGCCGAACAGCACCTCGTCGGCCAACGGCTTCTTGATGTGCTCCTGGATGACACGGCCGAGCGGCCGTGCGCCCATGCGCTCGTCATAGCCCTTGTCGGCGAGCCATGCGATGGCGTCCGGCGACAGGTCGAAGGTAACGCCACGCTCTGAGAGCTGGGCCTCGAGCTGCATGACGAACTTCTGCACCACCTGATGGATGACCGGCACCGGCAGCGAGCCGAACGGGATGATCGCATCGAGACGGTTGCGGAATTCCGGCGTGAACAGCCGGTTGATCGCCTCGACATCGTCGCCTTCACGCTTGGTCGATCCGAAACCGATCGCCGCGCGCTGCGCATCGGAGGCGCCCGCATTGGTGGTCATGATCAGGATGACATTGCGGAAGTCGATCTGCTTGCCGTTATGGTCGGTCAGCTTGCCGTGGTCCATGACCTGCAACAGGATGTTGAACAGGTCCGGATGCGCCTTCTCGACCTCGTCGAGCAGCAGTACGCAGTGCGGATGCTGGTCGACGCCGTCGGTCAAAAGACCGCCCTGGTCGAAGCCGACATAGCCGGGAGGCGCGCCGATCAGCCGCGAAACGGTGTGGCGTTCCATATATTCCGACATGTCGAAGCGGATCAGCTCGACACCGAGCGAGGCGGCCAACTGCTTGGCCACTTCGGTCTTGCCGACGCCGGTCGGCCCTGAGAACAGGTAGGAGCCGATCGGCTTTTCCGGTTCGCGCAGGCCGGCACGGGCCAGCTTGATCGCCGAGGTCAGCGCGGTGATGGCGGTGTCCTGGCCGTAGACGACGCGCTTCAGCTCGATGTCGAGGCCCTGCAGCACCTTCTCGTCATCGGCCGAGACCGTCTTCGGCGGGATGCGGGCCATGGTGGCGATCGTTGCCTCGATCTCCTTGATGCCGATCGTCTTCTTGCGCTTGGCTTCCGGCACCAGCATCTGCGAAGCGCCGGTCTCGTCGATCACATCGATCGCCTTGTCCGGCAGCTTGCGGTCGTTGATGTAGCGCGCCGACAGCTCGACCGAGGCCTTGATGGCTTCGCTCGTGTAGCGGACCTTGTGGAACTCCTCGAAATAGGGCTTCAAGCCCTTCATGATCTCGATGGCATCCTCGATGGTCGGCTCGTTGACGTCGATCTTCTGGAAGCGCCGCACCAGGGCACGGTCCTTTTCGAAGAACTGGCGGAACTCCTTGTAGGTGGTCGAGCCGATGCAACGGATCGCACCCGACGACAGCGCCGGCTTCAACAGGTTCGACGCGTCCATGGCGCCGCCCGAAGTGGCGCCGGCACCGATCACGGTGTGGATCTCGTCGATGAACAGCACGGCACCCGGATAATCCTCGAGCTCCTTGACGACCTGCTTCAGCCGTTCCTCGAAATCGCCGCGATAGCGCGTGCCGGCCAGAAGCGTGCCCATGTCGAGCGCGAAAATGGTGGCATTGTGCAGCACCTCGGGAACATCGCCTTCGACGATGCGCTTGGCGAGGCCTTCGGCGATCGCCGTCTTGCCGACGCCGGGGTCGCCGACATAGAGCGGATTGTTCTTCGAGCGGCGGCACAGCACCTGGATGGTGCGGTTGATCTCCGACTCGCGGCCGATCAGCGGATCGATCTTGCCGGCCTTGGCCTTGTTGTTGAGATTGACGCAATAAGCGGTCAGCGCGTCCTGCTGCTGCTTCTTCTTGCCGCCTTCCTCTTGCGGCTCGGCGCCGTTCTGGCCGCCCTGCTCGTCATCGGCGCCGCGCGGCGAACGCGTCTCGGAAGCGCCCGGCCGCTTGGCGATGCCGTGCGAGATGTAGTTGACCGCGTCGTAGCGGGTCATCTGCTGTTCCTGCAGGAAATAGGCGGCATGGCTCTCGCGCTCGGCGAAGATGGCAACGAGCACGTTGGCGCCCGACACTTCCTCGCGGCCCGACGACTGCACGTGGATCACCGCGCGCTGGATGACGCGCTGGAAGCCGGCGGTCGGCTTGGAATCCTCGTCGTAACCGGTGACCAGATTGTCGAGCTCAGTATCGATATAGGTGAGAACGGTGTGCTTGAGTTCGTCGAGATCGACGTTGCAGGCGCGCATGACGGCGGCCGCCTCGGTGTCGTCGATCAACGCGAGCAGCAGGTGTTCAAGGGTTGCATATTCATGGTGCCGCTCATTGGCGAGCGTCAGCGCTTGGTGAAGCGCCTTTTCCAGGCCTTGGGAGAAAGCCGGCATGTTACCTCACTTCTTCTCCATCACGCATTGCAGCGGATGCTGATTCTGTCGGGCGAAATCCATGACCTGAGACACTTTGGTCTCGGCCACCTCGAATGTATAGACCCCGCACTCGCCCACCCCATGATTGTGAACATGAAGCATGATGCGTGTGGCAGCTTCGCGGTCCTTCTGGAAAAAACGCTCCAGCACGTGAACCACGAACTCCATCGGAGTGTAGTCGTCGTTAAGAATGAGGACCCGGTAGAGGCTAGGCTTCTTGGTCTTGGTTTTTGTGCGCGTGATGACGGCCGTCCCGCGGCCGGCCTCATTGCCGTCGCCGCCGCCGTTTTGCATCCGCGCCACCTGTCTCGTGGCAGTCAAACCGATCGTCACGTAATCCTGCCTCTTTCGAATCCTCATGCGAGCTCAACATGTAGGTGTTCGATGGACGATTTTAAGCCCTTCTGGTTAGCTGACAATATGGCTAGGTGACCAAACTTCGCGGATTTTCGCAATCGTGAAGGGGCGCGAGGCACTGGATAGCAAATCGACATGAAAAAACCCGGCCGCGCTCGCGCAACCGGGTCTTGTCCCGACCCAAAGGGCCGGATCTCGCTGTCGTCGTGAGGCGAAGCTACTTCGCCCGGGCGAAATTACTTCGCCTTGGCGACGATCGATTCGAACGGCTTATAGGCTTCCTTGGCGAGTTCGGCATAGAGGTCGCCGATCTTGGTGGCCTCGGCGACGAATGCCTCGTAGGACTGCTTGGCATAGTCGGACTGGATTTCGATGGCCTTGTCGAGCGACTTGGCAGAGAGCAGCTTCTCGGCAGCGGCACTGCCGGCTTCGAAACTCTTCTTGGTGTATTCGCCGGCCTCGGTTGCGATCGCCTGAGCGCCCTTGGAGAGCGAAGCGAAGCTCTTCAATCCGGTGTCGGCAAACTCTTTGCCGTATTTGCTGAAGTCCTCATAGGTCTGGGTCATTTCGCGATTCCCTTGACGGTTGAGGCGTCCTTCTTCGGGGCGCCCTTGTGCAATGCACTAGAGTATATTGTGCGCCGCACAAAAGTCAATATTTCGCCTGCGTTCAGAGGCCGCCTGCGCAGGCAATGCCTAAAAATCAAATAAAGTGAGTTTCAAGCCCGAAGAAAATGGTGAACGCGGCGGTTACCATAAACGGATTGGTAACGCTGGCCCGCTAGCTTGGCTGAAAGTGCGGCAGGACCCTTTGCCGCCTTCAGCGCAACGAAGAATTCAAGGTAAACATCAGTGCGTAAGGCGTTGTTGGGCATCGTTTCCAGATCCACCTCCCCCCTCAAAGCGATCATGGTCCTCGCCTTGGCGTTGACATTCGTTTGCGCCGACGTTGCCTCGTCGCTGGCGGCGCGGCAGGCAGCCATTGTCGTGGACGCCAAGACCGGCAAGGTGCTGTACTCCGCAGACGCCAATGGCAGGCGCTATCCGGCATCGCTGACCAAGATGATGACGCTTTACCTGACCTTCGAAGCTCTGGCGAAGGGCAAGATCAGCAGGAACACGCCTGTCGTGTTTTCGGCCAAGGCATCCGCCGAGGCGCCGACGAAACTCGGCGTGAAGCCGGGCGGTTCGGTCACGGTCGACACCGCCATCCTGTCGATAGTCACCAAGTCGGCCAACGACTCGGCGACCGCGCTCGGCGAAATGATTGGCGGCAACGAAACCAATTTTGCCCGCATGATGACGGCCAAGGCGCGCCAGCTCGGCATGAACGGTACCGTGTTCCGCAATGCCAACGGCCTGCCCGACCCCGGCCAGTTCACCACCGCGCGCGACATGGCGACGCTCGGCATCGCGCTGCGTGAGCATTTCCCCCAATATTACGGCTATTTCTCGCAGCGGTCCTTCCTCTATGGCCGCCAGCGCATCAACGGTCACAACCGCCTGCTCGGGCGCATCAAGGGCGTCGACGGCATCAAGACCGGCTACACGCGCGCCTCCGGCTTCAATCTCGTCTCCTCCGTGTCAGACGGCAATCGCCGCCTTGTTGCCGTCGTCATGGGCGGCACGTCGGGCGGCAGCCGCGACAACCAGATGGCGGCTCTGATCAACACCTATATGCCGCGGGCTTCGACCCGCGGCGGCGGCGATCTGGTCGCCAAGGCTGATAGCAATCCGATCAGGGCGCTTGCCAAGGTCCTGCTGCCCAAGCACGACGCGCCGACGCCGGACGAAAAGCCGGTGGCTGTTGCAAGCGACGATACTGCCGTCGCCGAAGACGCTACCGTCGCGCAGGGCGACAGCAATGCCGAGGACAGCAGCGCGGAGGACGACGCCGCGGTCGAAGAACCCAAGCTGGTCGTTCCGGCCAAGAAGGTGAAGACGGTCATCGTCTCCGCCCCCAAAGTCGCCACCGCGCAGGTCGTGGCTGCCTATGCCGAGCCGACGCCCGCGCCTGCACCTGCTGTCGATCCGGTCAACACCGCGTCGGTGCCCTCGGGCTGGGCCATCCAGGTCGCTTCCTCGCCCAAGCAGTCCGAAGCCCAGGCTTTCCTCGACAAGGCCAGCAAGCAGGCGCCCAGGGTGCTGGCCGATGCCGCCGGCTTCACCGTCGCCTTCGACAAGGATGGCGTCACCTACTATCGCGCGCGCTTCGGCGGCTTCGGTTCGAAGACCGCTGCCTGGAAGGCCTGCACCGCTTTGAAGAAGAAGAGCATCGAGTGCTACGCCGTCCAGCAATAGGACGGCGTGCACACAATCTCCCGGAAAATTTTTGCGTCGAAGGAGACTAGTTGTGATTGGAGAGCAAGACGTCCTTGGCTTCGTTGATTCGCGCCGCCAGGAAAGACGTGCCGCCGATGTCGGGGTGCAGGCGCTGCATCAGGCGGCGGTGCGCCTTGCGGACATCCGCCGCGGCGGCCCCCGCTTCAAGACCAAGGACCTTGTAGGCCTCCTCCTTAGTCATGGCGCCAGGACCTGGCGCAACACCCAGCCCTTCGCCACCGTTCGTCTCAGCGTTTTTGCGCCAGACGGGAAATCTGCCGTCAAGATACGCCTCTAGCAACTGCCGGCTCTCCGGATCGCCGGAGAGTTCGCGGTAGAGATGCTGCAATTCCGAAAGACCCATGGCGCCAAGCATCTTGCCGTCATGGCGGCCGGCCAGGACCAGTCCTTCGAGACCGCCCGAATTGTGATCCAGTTCCATCTCGAGTGCCGCTGTCCGCACTGTCGAGCGTTTTCCAGGCGTCGGCTTGGCATTTGGCCGGCCTGCGCGCGTCACGCCATACCAGCCGATCGCCGCGAACAGGATGATGCCGCCGATCCCGCTGCGCCCGACCAGCAGCACGGCGCCGCCCACCAGGGCCAGCAGGATCGGCCCCAATGTTCTCGTCGAACTGGCGAGCCTGGCCGGATCGGCGCGAAGAAACGCCGTCGTTGCGATCAGCAGCACCAGCAGCAATGCGACCAGGACGATAATTACGCCTAACATTTCCCACCGCCCCACGGATTCCCTGCCCGCCTGGACAGCCGCGTCACTTCCTTCAACACTTTTTCTGCGCCGGAATCATGGCCTCCCTCCGATCGGAAGAGGGCGTTGGCCCAGCCAACGCGGCGGCCCTTGTCGACTTCGACAGCTTTTCATCGCGCATGAATTTCAAGATGTGGCGTTGTCTCGCCGCTTGCAAGTCCAGTACGGAGCAAGATGGAGGGCCAGCGGAGCATGTCGCCCAAAAGCGAACTCAGACCCGAAGCGCGCCGCGTGAACCCGTTTCAGCGCGAAGCGCTTTAGCAGGCTGTTGAAGAAGTAGTGGCGCGGGTGTTTGGAGCGTGATTCACTGTTCCCCGAATGATTTGGGGATTTGTGGTGCGCGGCTCAGACGAACGGACAGGCTCGCTGTTTTCGTATGTCGACCTCGAGGCTCGCGTTCGGCGAGACCATCCGCTGCGGGTGATACGGGAGATCGTGAACGCGGCTCTTGAGGTGATGGACGGGGATTTTGCGGTGCTTTATCCGCCTGGGCTCGGCCGCCCGTCGATCGCACCGGAACGGTTGCTGCGTGCGATGCTTTTGCAGGCCTTCTATGGCATCCGCTCGGAGCGTCAATTGATGGAGCGGATGGAGTTCGATCTTCTGTTCCGCTGGTTCGTGGGGCTTGGTGTTGACGAACCGGCCTGGGATCATTCGAGCTTCACCAAGAACCGGGATCGGCTGTTGGAGGGCGAGATCGCGGCAAAGTTTCTGCGCGCGGTGCTTGCTCAGCCAAGGGTAAAGCGGCTTTTGTCGTCGGATCACTTCTCGGTGGACGGGACGCTGATCGAGGCCTGGGCTTCAATCAAGAGCTTCCGCCGCAAGGACGGGAGCGACAATGACCCGGATGGAGCGGGGCGTAACGCCGAGCGCGGCTTTCATAAGGAGAAGCGCTCCAACGACACACACCAGAGCACGAGCGATCCGCAGNGCGGGGCGTAACGCCGAGCGCGGCTTTCATAAGGAGAAGCGCTCCAACGACACACACCAGAGCACGAGCGATCCGCAAGCGCGGCTCTACAAGAAGGGCGACGGGCAGCCGGCGAAGCTCTGCTAATGGGCCATGCGCTGATGGAGAACCGTCATGGGCTTGCAGTGGATGGCGGCATTACCCAGGCCACGGGCACGGGCGAGCGTGATGCCGCGCTCGCCATGTTGGACCGCAGACCGTCGCGGCGGCGCATCACGCTGGGCGCCGACAAGGCCTATGACGTGCGCCAGTTCATCAAGGATCTGCGCGAGCGCAAGGTCACGCCGCATATCGCCGTCGACGGCCATCTGAGCAAAACCGGCAAGCCTCGCGTGACGGCGATCGATGACCGCACGAAGCGCCATCCGGGCTATGATGTCAGCCAACGCTGCCGCAAGCGGATCGAGGAGGTGTTCGGATGGATCAAGGCTTCGGCCGGCATGGCCAAGGTCAAGCTGCGAGGATGCGCCCGTGTGGGCGCGGCCTTCACCTTGAACCTGGCGGCCTACAATCTGATCCGCTTACCCAAACTGCTGGCAGCGCCGGCATGAGCCTCACCGGCCGTTGGCGGATCGTCGCGATGCCCGACTATGTCGAGGATTATCGCGACACGATGGAACCCGCCTACATTGAGTTCGCGGCCGATGGCTCCGGCGAATTCGCCTTCGGCTGCGTCACCGGGCAGATCTTCGGCGCGGGCCGAATTGCCTTTGTCGAAGNTTCGGCCGGCATGGCCAAGGTCAAGCTGCGAGGATGCGCCCGTGTGGGCGCGGCCTTCACCTTGAACCTGGCGGCTTACAATCTGATCCGCTTGCCCAAGCTGCTGGCGACGCCGATATGAGCGTCACCGGTCGCTGGCGGATCGTCGAGATGCCCGACTATGTCGGGGACTATCGCGACATGATGGAGCCTGCCTACATTGAGTTCGCGGCCGATGGCTCCGGCGAATTCGCCTTCGGCTGCGTCACCGGGCAGATCTTCGGCGCGNGCCTACATTGAGTTCGCGGCCGATGGCTCCGGCGAATTCGCCTTCGGCTGCGTCACCGGGCAGATCTTCGGCGCGGGCGACGGCAACAATGTCGCCTTCTCCTGGCAAGGCAATGACGAAATGGACGAAGCCCAAGGCAATGGTTGGGCTGAAATCCAACCCGACGGCTCTATCAGCGGACAAATCTGCTTCCATGGCGGCGATGAAGCAGACTTCATCGCCCGCAAGTGGACTTCTTCAACAGCCTGTTAGAGCAAACCGAGATCGGCAAGCTCACGCCTGAGCTTCGGCGGCATCTCCACCAGCCCGGCCTTGCCTTTGCCGAGATCGGCCGGCGCGTCCGACGGCTTCAGATAGCGCCAGCCTTGAAAAGCCCGGCGCGGCTGCCAGTCGGTGCGAATGACCCGCGGGTCGAGCATCAAATGGCAGCGGCCGATACCTTCGTCATCGGTGAACGGCCGGATCTCCGTGATCAGCTGGCGGCACTGCACATTGCCCTTGATCACCCAGTAGAGCGAACCACCATCGGTGACCTCTTGCCCACGCGTCGGCACCATGCGGGTCGTGTGCCAGTGTTCGACCGGATCACCGGCCCGGCGCCGTTCGTCGAGACGGAACTCGATCCATTCCTCGAGGTCCTCGACGCTGTCGCAGCCGACGCACAGTTTTAGGAGATTGAGAGCCATCCGCCAAGGTTAGTCCGGAGCGCCGGGACGTCAACGGCCTGACAGACTTCTCCACAGTGCCGGTTTAGGCCAGAACCTCAGCACTCCACGACATTGACGGCGAGACCGCCAAGGCTGGTTTCCTTGTACTTCTCGTTCATGTCGAGGCCAGTCTGGCGCATGGTCTCGATCGCGGCGTCGAGCGGCACGAAATGCACGCCGTCGCCCTTGATCGCCAGCGACGCGGCGGTCACGGCCTTGACCGCGCCCAGCGCATTGCGCTCGATGCATGGCACCTGCACCAGCCCGCCGACCGGATCGCAGGTCATGCCGAGATGATGTTCGAGCGCGATCTCGGCGGCATTCTCGACCTGCTCGGGCGTGCCGCCCATGACGGCGCACAGGCCGGCCGCGGCCATTGCCGAGGCAGAGCCCACCTCGCCCTGGCAGCCGACCTCGGCGCCCGAGATCGACGCGTTGGTCTTGATGATGCCGCCGACGGCTGCCGCCGTCAGCAGGAAGTCGCGGATGCTAGGCTGGTCGGCCTCGGGGTGGAAATGCAGCCAGTAGCGCAGCACTGCCGGCAGCGTGCCCGCGGCCCCATTGGTCGGCGCGGTGACGACGCGGCCGCCGGCCGCATTCTCCTCATTGACCGCCATCGCGTAGATCGACAGCCAATCGTTGGCGAGCAGAGGGTTCGGCCGGTTCTGCTGCCATTGTTCCTGCAGCTTGTCGTGCAACATGCGCGCGCGGCGCCGCACCTTCAGCCCGCCAGGCATGATGCCGTCCTGCGAAAGGCCACGGTCGATGCAACCCTTCATGGCGCTCCAGATGGCGTCGAGGCCGGCGTCGAGTTCCTCGCGCGTCATTTGCGTTTCCTCGTTGACGCGCTTCAGTTCGGCGATGGAGAGCCCGCTCTTGGCCGCCATCTTCAGCATCTCGACGGCGTTCTTGAAGGGATAGGGCACCTTCTTGCCCTCGGTCGTCACCGACCCCTTGGCCTTCGTCCTCTGCAACTCTTCTTCCGAAACGACGAAGCCGCCGCCGATCGAATAGTAGATGCGCTTGAGCAGCAGGCGGCCGCCGGCGTCATAGGCGTAGAACGCCACGCCATTGGCATGTCCCGTGAGCGGTGTCTTGCGGTCGAGCACAAGATCGGTGGCCGGATCGAAACGGTAGGAGGGGTGACCGGGCGGTGAAATCAATCTGTCGGCGGTGATGCGGCTGACGATCTCGTCGGCCCGGTCCGGATCGACCGTTTGCGGGGTCTGGCCGGCAAGTCCCAGGATGACGGCGCGGTCGCTGCCATGGCCGATGCCGGTATAGGCGAGCGAACCATGCAGGCTGGCGCCGATGCGGTCGACCTTGGCGCCGGCGGGGCGCGGCCAGTCGTCCCCCGCGACCTCGTCGAGAAACCGCCGCGCGGCGGTCATCGGCCCCATCGTGTGGGAGCTCGAGGGGCCGATGCCGATCTTGAACAAGTCGAAAACCGAAAGGAACACGCTGTCTCCTGGATCACGTCGAGGATTACATATAGGAATTCCCAGGATGTTTCCGCTCTTTTGACAATCGCGGCGCGGCACCTGCCGACCTTGTTTGCTCCGGCAGCGACATCCGTTGCTTATCGCTCGATCCCGATGATCGAAGCGGTCACGCCGAATGTGATAAATTCAGCTCATGCGTGATTCCCTCGATCTTTCGACGGCCGATCTCGCGGCGCTGGGCCTCTTCCTCGCCGCGTGGCTGCTGCACACGCTCGCCTCCGACGGCCGGCTGGTCAGCCGCGTGTCGCTGACCACCGCGATGAACGCGCAACGCGAGACCTGGATGCGCACCATGGCCGAGCGCGAGATCCGCATCGTCGACACCGCCATCATGAGCGGCTTGCAGCAGGGAACCGCCTTCTTCGCCTCCAGTTCGCTGATCGCGCTCGGCGGCTGCTTTGCTCTGCTCGGTGCGTCCGACCGGGTACTCGAAGTGCTGAGCGACCTGCCTTTGGGCGGTGCGCCGTCACGCTCGGCCTTTCAGATAAAGGTGCTGGGACTGGTGCTGATCCTGGCCTTTTCCTTCTTCAAATTCGGCTGGGCCTACCGGCTGTTCAACTATTGCACGATCCTGATCGGCGCGGTGCCGATCCCGCATGGTGAAGCCTCGCGCAACCCGGTCACCGAAACGGCGGTTTGGCGCGCCGCGCAGATGAACATGCTGGCCGGCAAGCATTTCAACTCCGGCCTGCGCGGCGTGTTCTTCTCGATCGGCTATCTCGGCTGGTTCGTCGATCCGGTGGTGTTCGTGCTGTCGACGCTTCTGCTGCTGGCCGTGCTGGTGCGGCGCCAGTTCTTCTCGGCGGCGCGCCGCGCCGTCATCGGTCAGCCGCCAGGCGCCGGAAAGGGCCGGTCGATGCGGCCGGACAGCCAATAGGCGAACAATCCGATCCATTCGCGGGTCGCCATGGTCGTGGTCTCCAGTGAATCGGCCGCATTGTCGCGAAACAGGCCGACACCTTCCTTGCCCGAGGTGCGATAGTCGACCGGCCATGGAACGGTTGGAAAACCAGCCTTGTCGAACAGCGCCTTGGCCCGTGGCATGTGGAAGGCGGAGGTCACCAGCAGCCAGGTCTCGCCCGGCTTCGGTTCGACGAGTTCGCGGCTGAAGACCGCGTTTTCGTAGGTGTTGCGGGACTTGTCCTCAAGGACAAGACGATCGGTCGATACACCCAGTGGGCCGAGCAGGCGGGGCGCGGTGTCGGCGTCGCCCTCGCCATCAAGGAAAAGCGAACCGTTTCCGCCGGATACGACCACCTTGGCCTGCGGGAAGCGCCGGGCGAGGATTGCAGTCTCGACCATGCGATCGCCGCTGCTGCTCAATTCATAGCCGCCGCGCGCGAGGTTGATGGCGCCCTCGAACCCACCGCCGAGCACGATGATGCCGTCGACCTCTTGCGGCAGCGGCGGCCGTGGAAAGCGTTCCTCCAGCGGATTGAGCATCATGGCGCCGAGCGAAGTCCAGGCCGACAGCGCCAAAATCAGGAAGGCGAGCACGCTGCCGGTGACGGCCAGCCGCCGCCGGCCGATCATCCCGGCGATCAGCCCCGCCAGAAGCAGGAAGATCGTCAGGTTGAGCGGCTGGATGAAGAACCACAGGATCTTGGAAAGATAGTAGAACACGCTTTCCCCTACGATCTGCCCCTACGATCTGCTCGAAGTGCGGCGGGCGGCAAAGCGCCTGACGGCTTCCGCAACAGCCTCAGCCTCCGAACGATCGAGTTCCCGCCCGAACGAGATTGGCCCGCTTGCCGTGGCCAGGCGAACCACTTCCTTCAGTCCGGTGTCGTCGGTCGGATAGGTGTGTTCCAGGACCTCGGCAGTGAGCTGCCCGTTATATGTGAGGAAGGCGCGATCACGGAACGGACTGCCCCTGATTTCGCGGACGATCGTGTCTTTCGCGATCCGCAGCGTTTCGCCTCCCGATACAAGCCAGATGAACTCCTTGCCGAGAAAATACGCGAGAAACCCGGCAATCGCCAGAAATGACATCAGGCCGAACAGGCCGCTCGCGACCGTTACCGGCGATTTGTCGAACAGCCCCATTTTGGTGGTGACGGCGACGATTGCGATCGAGAGAAGAAGAAAGCCGACCCTGATGGCTGAACGCCTGGGCGGGTTTGTGATCAGCAGTTCATGTCCCGTCTCGATGATGGAAATGCGAGACGGGGGCGACATGTTACCACCACTTCTCCGGCTGGAACGTGCCTGCCGCCTGTTCGATGACGGCGGCTGTCTGAAACAGCGTCTCTTCCTCGAACGGCCTGCCGATCAGCTGCAGGCCAAGCGGCAGCCCCTTGGGATCGAGGCCGGCCGGCACTGCGATGCCGGGCAGGCCGGCCATGTTCACGGTGACCGTGAAAATGTCGTTGAGGTACATCTTGACCGGATCGGCGGCCATGTCCTCGTCGGCGATGCCGAAGGCTGCGGACGGCGTCGCGGGGGTCAGGACGACGTCGATGCCGGCAGCGAAGACGTTCTCGAAGTCGCGCTTGATCAGGCTGCGCACCTTCTGCGCCTGCAGATAATAGGCATCGTAATAGCCGGCCGACAGCACATAGGTGCCGATCATGATGCGGCGCTTGACCTCGCGGCCGAAGCCGGCGGCACGGGTCTTCTCGTACATCTCGACGATGTCCTTGCCCGGCACGCGCAGGCCGTAGCGGACGCCGTCATAGCGCGCCAGGTTGGACGACGCCTCGGCCGGCGCCACGATGTAATAGGCCGGCAGCGCGTATTTGGTGTGCGGCAGGGAAATATCGACGATCTCGGCGCCGGCGTCCCTGAGCCACGCAATGCCCTTCTGCCACAACGCCTCGATCTCCGCGGGCATGCCGTCGACGCGGTATTCCTTGGGAATGCCGACCTTCATGCCCTTGATCGGCTTGCCGATCGCCGCTTCATAGTCGGGCACCGGCCGGTCGACCGAAGTGGTGTCCTTCGGATCGACGGAGGCCATGGATTTGAGCAGGATCGCGGCATCGCGCACGTCGCGAGCGATCGGTCCGGCCTGGTCGAGCGACGAGGCGAAGGCGACGATGCCCCAGCGCGAGCAACGTCCATAGGTCGGCTTGATGCCGACCGTACCGGTGAAGGCGGCCGGCTGGCGGATCGAGCCGCCAGTGTCCGTCGCCGTCGCGCCGGCGCACAGGAACGCCGAGACGGCGGTCGCCGAGCCGCCGGAAGAGCCGCCCGGCACCAGCTGCGCATTGTCCAGGCTACGCTGCGTTTTCGTGCCGCCGGCCGATACGAAGCCGCCGTCGCCCTGATGCGTCGTCGGCATCACCACCGTGTCGAGGCGCGAACGCCGCCACGGATTGATGACCGGGCCGTAATAAGAAGTCTCGTTGGACGAGCCCATGGCGAACTCGTCCATGTTGAGCTTGCCCAGCATGACCGCGCCGTCGGCCCACAGATTGGCGGTGACGGTCGATTCATAGCGCGGCTTGAAGCCGTCGAGCACATGGCTGCAGGCCTGGGTGTGCACACCGTCGGTGCCGAACAGATCCTTAATCCCCAGCGGAATGCCTTCCAGCGCGCCGCCCTCGCCCTTGGCCAGCCTGGCGTCGGACGCCTTGGCCATGTCGCGCGCCTTGTCGCCGGTCACCGCCACATAGGCATTGAGCGCCGGATTGGCGCGATCGATCGCCGAGAGATAGGCGTCGGTGATCTCGGTCGCGGTGATTTCCTTGCCGCGCAGCTTGGCGCGGGCCTGCGAAATCGTCAGTCGGGTGAGGTCGCTCATCAAAGGCTCTTTTCGTAAAACACCGACCATTGGGAATCGGGATAATCCAGCACCGGGCCGCAGCGCGAGAACCCGGCGCGTTCGTAAACGGTCCATGCCGCGGGATGACGATCGCCCGTCTCCAGCACCAGCCGCTTCAGTCCCTCCTGCCGCGCCAACGCCACGACCCGCTCGACGATGCCGGCGCCGATCTTGCGGCCGCGATGCGAAGGCCGCGTGTACATGCGCTTGACCTCGCCGATGGCATCGCCATGGCGCTTCAGCGCGCCACAGCCAATGGCGACACCGTTGTCGCGGGCGATAAAAACGGTCGTGTCCTGGCCGGCCATCTGCTCGACCGTCATGTGGTAGCAGTGCTCCGGCGGCGTCAGTTCGAGCAAGGTCTCGTTGAGTTCCTTGACCAGGCCGCGCACGTCGTCCTGCAGCGGCGTCTCGATGGCGATCTCGATTGCCATCGGCCCCTACTCCACGACCTTCGGCACGAGGAAGAAATTCTCTTCGGTCGCCGGCGCGTTGGCGACGATGTCGGCCGCCTTATTGCCGTCGGTGACGACATCGCCGCGCTTCTTCATTTCCATCGGCGTCACCGAGGTCATCGGCTCGACACCTGAAACATCGACTTCATTGAGCTGTTCGACAAAACCAAGAATGGCGTTCAGCTCGCCGGTCATGCGTTCTGCATCCTCTTCGCTCACCGCGATGCGGGCGAGACGCGCGACGCGCTTCACTGTCTGAAGATCAACGGACATGTATTTGCCTCGGGGAAAAACCAGTCCGGGCTATAGCGGCGCGGCGCGCGGCACGCAACATGCATCGTATCGGAAGCAATGCTAGGCTACGGCAGCGCTGGCCCGATCCTTGGGGCGGCGCAACGGATTGGGCAATTCGAAAAAGCGCTGCTTTGCCGGGCACATGCCGCAAGCAGCCTCATCCTCCAGTGCGGCGAACGCCTGCAGTTCGGCATTGGAGCAACCGGGATCGAGCGGCCGGTAGGCGAGATACGGGTCCCACTTCTCGGACAGCCGGTACTTTCCCTTCTGCATCGGCAGATAGGCGAGCGGCGCGCATTTCCAGATCTGGCCGTCATACAATTGCTTGCAGTGGCGAGCCGGGCAGATTTCCCAGCTGGAACGAGGATCGCCATCCTCGAAAGGCGCCATCGCATTGCCGAAGCCTTCGTAGCGCCGGGTCCAGTTCTTGTCCGACGGACGCAGCTCGATCAGGACCTTGTGGTCCCGCCGCCACGCCTCCAGCAGATCGAAAACCGGTTTCAGCCTCTCCCGATATTCTTCGGAATCGTGATGGACCGAGACGATCAGCCGCGCGTCGGGATCGGCGGCCAGGATGGCTGGCAATGTCGGGTGGCGATGCAGGAAGAAGCCGTTGCTGACGATCTCCATGCTGGCGCGCGGCCAGTGCCGCCGCACCAGCCCGACGAAACCCGGCAGTTGCGGATGGATGCTGGGTTCGCCGCCCAGCAAGGTGAACCGCTTGACCGAGACGCGCCGGCTCCATAGCCCCATCCAGCGGTCCGCCTCATCGAGCGAGACGGTGCCGGAATGCGCATGATTGGAAAAGTGCGAGCAGCTTTCGCACGACAGGTTGCAGCCATGCGCGACATGCAGTTCCAGTCTTCGGAATACAGGCCGCTCGCCGCCAAGAAGCGATCTTACACGGCTCAGTATCGTCATGGCAGGGCAACGCCCTCGCACAGATAATAGCTGCCGCTGTTGCCGCTCGCCTCGCTTTCGTCGTCGATGGGCCGGACCGACACGAGGTCGATCTGCGTCGGGCTGGTCTGCGTCACCGACAGGACATCTGGAAAGACATAACCCGGTTCCTGGCAGATCGCCGTCACCGCCCAGCTTGGAGAGCGCGTCGCCTTGCTGACCTGCAGGAACTCGCAATTGTATTCGACGCCTTGCAGGCCGTGCGCCGAAAGCACGATGTTGCCGGTGTCGATCAGTGTCTGCAGCGTGTCCTTCTTTGCCTGTGCGCAAAGTTCTTCCGACCGGAGATAAACCCCTTCGATGAAATCATCCGCGGCAAGCGTGGGGGATGCCGCGACAAACATCGACACGCAAAGAGATCGCCCCAACGCCATGGATTTGTTCCGCTTTGGCTGTTTCTAGATCGCAATCGTCTCGCCGATTTTCGGCAACGCAACCTTCACCCCGGACCCTTCCAGGCCGGCCTCGAATTTCTCGGCCGTCGGATCGATCATCGGAAAGGTGCCGAAGTGGCAAGGAACAACGGTGTCGAACTTGAAGAAACGGCGGCAGGCAAGTGCCGCGACCGCACCGCCCATGGTGAAGCGGTCGCCGATCGGCACGATGCCGATCTTCGGCTCATGCAGCTCATTGATCAGCGCCATGTCGGAAAAGATGTCGGTGTCGCCCATATGGTAGAGCGTGCTGTCTTCCGGGAAATGAAGAACCAGCCCACCCGGATTGCCGAGGTACACGTTCCTGCCACCATCTTCTCCAAAAGAGGAGGAGTGCAGCGCCTGGACGAATGTCGTGGTGAAGCCGCCGCAATCGACCGTGCCGCCGATGTTGCCGGGATTGATCTTCTTGTCGCTGACGCCTTTGCCGATCAGATACATGCAGATCTCGAAATTCGCGACCAACTGGGCGCCGCTTTTGCCGAGCACTTCCAGCGCACCGCTGATGTGGTCGCTATGCCCGTGGGTCAGCAGCACATGCGTGATCCCTTCCGCCGGCTCTTCCCAGCCCCCCGTCCATGACGGATTTCCGATCAGATAGGGGTCGATGAGGATCTTGGCGTCGCCGGTTTCGATGCGGAAGGCCGAATGGCCGTACCAGGTCAATTTCATGAATGCATTCCTCGATCTTTACCGTGCCAGAGGATAGAAGGCCGATGGCCCTGAGATCAACTCGAGATCAAAGGGTATAGTGTCCGCCGGGCATCCGGAAGAACACGCGGCGCTGAAAAAGACAAAGGAAAACCGTTGGCTATCATCACGATTGAGCAACTGCCGGCACGGCTCGCCGATGGCAGGACGCTGGCCGGGCTCGATCTCGGCGACAAGACGATCGGCGTCGCGGTTTCGGACCGGGGGTTCTCCTTCGCGCATCCGCGCCCGGTCATCATCCGGAGGAAATTCTCACTCGATGCCGCCGTCCTTCTGGCCTTGCTGAAGAAGGAGAACGCCGGTGCGGTGGTGATCGGGCTGCCGATCAACATGGACGGGTCGGAAGGTCCCCGCGCCCAGAAATCGCGCGCCTTCGTGCGCAACATGGCACAGCTCAGCGATCTGCCCTTCGTGTTCTGGGATGAGAGGCTGTCGACGGTCGCGGCCGAAAGGACATTGATCGAGATGGATTTCTCGCGCGCCAAACGCGCCGGCAAGATCGATTCGGCGGCGGCCGCCTTTATTCTGCAGGGAGTTTTGGACCGGCTTCAGTCGCTCGCTGCATCCGATCGAACGGAACCGGACCCGTCCAGCGCCGCCTGACCCAGTCCAGGATTTCGCGACGGCGGCGAAACGCCCATATCGCCATCAGCAGAAACCCGTCGAAGATGCAGGCCTTTGCCACCATGCCGGGGATGATTGCCGGATCGATGCCGAGCATCTGGCCATAGAGCTGAAACACGAAATCGTGCAGCTGCCGGGTGAGCATGACATAGCCGAAATTCATGTCATTGAGCGACAGGTAGAACCAGCCCCAGAACAGCGCCATCGGACCCGCCCACAATGCGAAGATGTAGCGCATCAGCGGCCACCCTTCCCTTTGGCCCCGGTCTGGTTGCGGCCCGATATCAGGGAGAGCAGCGAATTGTGCGCCGCTGCCTTCGCCATGCTGTGCGCCGTGGCGCGGAAGTCGGCGTCGTCCGACACGGCCGCCGAGCGCCGCTCGGCGAGCATTGCGACATAGGAGGCCAGAAGTGCCGCCAGTTGTACGGCGACTACCATGAACAGGCCGTTGATGCCTTGCGCCGCGCCGCCGATCAGGATGATCGACAGGACACCGGACGCGGAGATGAAGGCGATGCGCACCACACTGTCGACACCCTGGCTGATCCCGTCGTTGATCAGCGTATCGACGAAGGCCCAGAAAAACAGCACCGACACGACCAGTAATGCGGTCGCCAGCGGCGCGACCACGACGATGTTCTTCAGGTCGACGAAACGCGCACTTTCGATCGTCACGCCGAGCACGCCAAGAGCCGCCGCCACGCCGCGGTCCCCATCCATGCAGATCAACGCGAGCAGGGCGAAAACGATCGCCCAGTGCACGGACAAAAACGAGGTCAATACGTGTCGCATCGTGATTCCTGCTTCGACAGGAATGACAGTGGGCTTTGCCGTCCGTCGCCGCAACGGAAACCATTTGTTAAGGTTAACGGCGGTCCACAGGCTCGCGATCGGCACTCCCGGACCCGGCGATGCGCCGCTTGCCGCTCAGTTCACCGGCGGATAGAGCGTATCGATGATCATGCGCGCGTCGTGGCGCGCATCGAGCATGCCATAGGTGTTGCGCCACTGGCCGGCCAGGCGCGTCTCGACGAAGGCATCGGCAATCCGCCCTGCCCCCAGCCGGCGCAGTTCCGCCGCCGCGGCCGACAGCGCCAGTTGCTCCGTGAGCAGCCGGGCCGATCCCTCGTCGGTCGACGCGACCTGCATGGCCGCCTTCAGCACGCCGATCGTGCCGCGCCCGCCTGCGCCGAGGTCGCGGTCGATGCCGGCCAGCACTTCCTCGAACAGGCCGGGCGCGCGGCCGAGCACGCGCAGCACGTCGAGCGCCATGACATTGCCCGACCCTTCCCAGATCGCGTTGACCGGCGCCTCGCGGTAATAGCGGGCGAGCGGCGCCTCCTCGACATAGCCATTGCCGCCAAGGCACTCCATCGCCTCGTAAAGCAGCGGCGGCGCGATCTTGCAGACCCAGTATTTGACGACAGGCGTCATGGCGCGGGCGAATGCCGCCTCGCCGCGGTCGCTCGCCGCCTCGTCGAAGGAGCGCGCCAGCCGAAACGACAGCGCGGTGGCGGCGGCAACATCGAGCGCCATGTCGGCCAGCACGCGCTGCATCAGCGGCTGCTCGATCAAGGGTGAGCCGAACACCTGGCGATGACGGGCGTGATGGACCGCCTCTGCCAAGCCAGCCCGCATGACCGCCGACGATGCCACCGCGCAGTCGAGCCGCGTCAAGGTGACCATATCCATGATCGTCTTCACGCCGGCGCCGGGCTCGCCGACCATCTCGCCGATGGCGTTGACGAATTCCACCTCGGAGGACGCGTTGGAGCGGTTGCCGAGCTTGTCCTTCAACCGCTGGAAGCGGAAGCCGTTGCCCGACCCGTCGCCGAGGACGCGCGGCACCAGGAAGCAGGACAGGCCTTCCGGCGCCTGCGCCAGCACCAGGAAGGCGTCCGACATCGGCGCCGACATGAACCATTTGTGGCCGGTAAGGCGATAAAAACCGCTGCCGGCGCGCTCGGCCCTGGTCACATTGGCACGCACATCGGTGCCGCCCTGTTTCTCGGTCATGCCCATGCCGAGCGTCAGCCCGGTCTTCTCGACCGGCGGCTTCTGGCTCTGGTCGTATTTGCGCGTCGTCACGCGCGGCGCCCATTCGCGGAACAGCTTTGGACTGGCCATCAGGGCCGCAAGCGAGGCGCTGGTCATGGTGATGGGGCAAAGGTGCCCGGTCTCGAGCTCGGCGGTCAGGTAAAAACGCGCGGCACGCACCTGATGGCGGCGGCCGATCTCGGCATCGCCATTTTCCCAGACCGAGGAGTGCAGCCCGTTTGCCACCGAGCGGCGCATGAGGGCATGGTAGGCCGGATGGAACTCGACAAGATCGATGCGCCGTCCCTGGCGGTCATGCGTCCTGAGCTTCGGCGTCTCGACATTGGCGAGGCGCGCCAGTTCCTGTGCCTCCTGCGTCAGGACGAAACGGCCCAGCCCATCCAAATCCTTGCGGACCGGATCGGAAAAGCGCTCGGCAAGCTGGATCAGCAACGGATCGCCTCGCCAGGCGTTGCCGCCCGCAAGCGGCGGCGGCTGGTTCGTTACGTCGTCGGTCACGCCCAATCCTTTTTTCGGCAGCCAATCCTTCTTTCGGCAGAAAGGCCCTTATCGTCGAAAAGCCACGAATCCGAGGCCATCGGCTAGATATAGCCAAGCCGTGCAACCCGCGCGACGAAAATACCGGGGAGAAAGGCTTCAATCGAAAGCTGACGCTTGCGGGCGCAAAATCCGCACCCTATAGCAGCCCCTTGAGATGACCGACGCTTCGTCCCTGCCACTCTACCCTCACCGCCATCTTCTGGGCATCAGCGACCTTTCGCCCGCCGACATCGAGCTTTTGCTCGACCGGGCGGATCGCGCGGTCGCGATCTCCAGGCAATCCGAGAAAAAGACCTCGACGCTGCGCGGCCGCACCCAGATCAACCTCTTCTATGAGGCCTCGACGCGTACGCAGTCGTCGTTCGAGTTGGCCGGAAAACGGCTCGGCGCCGACGTCATGAACATGTCGGTGGCAAGCTCTTCGGTGAAAAAGGGCGAGACGCTCATCGACACGGCCATGACGCTGAACGCCATGCGGCCCGATATATTGATCATCCGCCACCAGTCGGCGGGCGCTGCTGCCCTTCTGGCGCAGAAGGTCGGCTGCTCGGTGGTCAACGCCGGCGACGGCGCGCATGAGCATCCGACACAGGCGCTGCTCGACGCGCTGACCATCCGCCGCGCCAAGGGCCCGCTGTCGAAGCTGATCGTGGCGATCTGCGGCGACATCCTGCATTCGCGCGTGGCGCGCTCCAACATCATGCTGCTCAACACGCTCGGCGCGCAGGTGCGGGTCGTCGCGCCTTCGACGCTGCTGCCTTCCGGCATCGACAAGATGGGCGTCATCGTCACCCGCTCCATGGCGGAAGGCTTGAAGGACGCCGACGTGGTGATGATGCTGCGCCTGCAGCGCGAACGCATGGAAGGCGCCTTCGTGCCTTCGGTGCGCGAATATTTCCGCTATTTCGGCCTCGACGCCGAAAAGCTGAAGGCGGCCAAGGACGATGCGCTGGTCATGCATCCCGGGCCGATGAACCGCGGCGTCGAGATCGCCTCGGAAATCGCCGATGGTCCGCAAAGCGTCATCCAGGAACAGGTGGAGATGGGCGTCGCCGTGCGCATGGCGGTGATGGAAGCGCTGCTCGACCCCCGCCGCAATCAAGAAGGGCGTAATCAAGAGGGGCGCAATCAAGAGGGCCGCGGCGCATGAGCACGACCGTCTTTGAACGCGCCCGCATCGTCGACCCGTCGCGCGGCATCGACGAGCTCGGCTCCGTGATCGTCGATGGCCGCAAGATCGCGGCCGCAGGCAAGACGGCGCTGAACCAGGGCGCGCCCGAGGGCGCTACCGTTGTCGACTGCGCCGGCAAGACGATCATTCCGGGCCTTGTCGACGGCCGCGTCTTCATCGGAGAGCCGGGCGGCGAGCATCGCGAAACCATCGCTTCGGCAAGCCTCGCCGCGGCGGCCGGCGGCGTCACCTCCGTCGTCATGATGCCCGACACCGACCCGGTGATCGACAATGTTGCGCTGGTCGAGTTCGTGCTGCGCACCGCCAAGGACACGGCCGTCGTCAACATCTTTCCGGCGGCGGCGATCACCAAAGGCCTCGATGGCCGCGAGATGACCGAATTCGGCCTGTTGCGCGAGGCCGGCGCCGTCGCTTTCACCGACGGCCGCCACACCATATCAAGCGCGCTGGTGATGCGCCGCGCGCTGACTTATGCGCGCGATTTCGGGGCCACCATCGTGCATGAGACGCAGGATGCCGACCTCGCTTCGGCCGGCGTGATGAACGAGGGCCTCTACGCGAGCTGGCTTGGCCTTTCCGGCATACCGCGTGAAGCCGAGTCCATTCCGCTCGAGCGCGATCTTGCCCTGGCGCGCCTGACGCGCGGTTCCTACCACGCGGCGAAGATCTCGACAGCGATGGCAGCGGCAGCCGTGACCCGGGCGAAGGCCGATGGCGCCGATGTGACGTCGGGCGTGTCGATCCACAATCTGTCGCTCAATGAAAACGACGTCGGCGAATACCGCACCTTTTTCCGCCTGACGCCGCCGTTGCGCGCCGAGGAAGACCGGCTGGCGATGATCGAGGCGGTCAGGGACGGCACGGTCGACATCATCGTCTCCTCGCACGATCCGCAGGATGTCGACACCAAGCGCCTGCCCTTCGCCGACGCAGCCGCCGGCGCCATTGGGCTGGAGACGCTGCTCGGCGCGGCCCTGCGGCTCTATCACAATGGCGACGTGCCATTGCCGCGGCTGATCGAGACGCTCTCCACCGCGCCAGCAAGGCTGTTTGGGTTATCCGGCGGCACGCTGAAGCCGGGCGCAATGGCCGATCTCGTGCTGGTCGACCTCGACGAGCCGTGGATCGTCAGCGAGGGCGGCATTCGTTCGCGCTCGAAAAACACCTGTTTCGAAGGCGCGCGCCTGCAGGGCAAGGTCTTGCAAACGCTGGTCGCGGGCCGCACAGTGTTCTCGATCTGAGCCAGCCGCCGCGCATCGCGCCGGCCTGGCCGGCTAAGCGAAGTTGCGGGGGGAAACAATGACTTACGGTCCAATCCTGGCGTTGGTGTTCGGCTATCTCTTGGGTTCGATCCCCTTCGGCCTGTTGTTGACACGCGCCGCCGGCTTCGGCGACGTTCGCAAGATCGGTTCGGGCAATATCGGCGCCACCAATGTCCTGCGCACAGGCAACAAGGGACTTGCCGCGGCGACATTGCTGCTCGATGCGCTGAAAGGCACGGCCGCCGTGCTGATAGCAGCCCACTTTGCGCCTGAAACCGCGGTCTGGGCTGGTTTTGGCGCCTTTCTCGGCCATCTCTTCCCAGCCTGGCTGGGTTTCAAGGGCGGCAAGGGTGTCGCCACCTATCTGGGCGTGCTGATCGGGCTTGCCTGGCAGGTGGCGCTGATCTTCGCCGTCGTCTGGCTGGTGATGGCATTCCTGCTCCGCTTCTCCTCGCTTGCCGCATTGACGGCGGCCGTCGTCGTGCCGATCGCGCTTTATGTCCTGAGCACGCCGCAGGTTGCCCTGCTGTTCGTCGTGATGAGCATCATCGTCTTCATCAAGCACCGGGAGAACATTTCGCGCCTGCTTGCCGGGACCGAGGGCAAGATCGGAGCCAAGGGGTGAGCGAGCACGCCACCGCGGTGAGCGAGCCGGCCGCCGGGCCGCGCCTCAGCGACCGGCAGCGGCTGAGCTGGCTGCGGCTGATCCGCACCCAAAATGTCGGTCCTGCCTCCTTCCGCGACCTGATCAACCGCTTCGGTTCGGCCGAGGTCGCGCTGGAAGTGCTGCCGGAACTGATGATTTCGGGCGGCGCCAGTCGGATCGCCCGCATTCCTTCGATTGCCGAAGCCGAGGCCGAGATGGAGGCCGCCCGGCGGGCCGGCGCCCGCTTCGTCGGCATTGGCGAAGCCGACTATCCGCCGCTGCTGCGCGGCATGGACCACCCGCCGCCTCTGCTGGCGGTCAAGGGCAATGCCAGCGTGTTCCGGCTGCCGGGGATCGCCATCGTCGGCGCCCGCAACGCATCGCTCGCCGGCATCAAGATGGCACGCATGCTGGCGGCTGATCTTGGCCGCGACGGCTATGCGATCGTCTCTGGCCTGGCGCGCGGCATCGACACCGCGGCGCATCAGGGCAGTCTTGCAACCGGCACGATCGGTGTCCTGGCGGGAGGCCTCGACCAGCCCTACCCGCCTGAAAATGCCGGCCTGTGCGACGAAATCGCCGAGCGTGGCGCCGTCATCTCGGAAATGCCGTTCGGCTGGCAGCCGCGCGCCCAGGATTTCCCGCGCCGCAACCGCCTTGTCGCGGGTGCTGCCCTCGGGCTGGCGGTGATCGAGGCGGCGCAGCGCTCGGGTTCCTTGATCAGCGCCAGGCTTGCCGGCGAGATGGGGCGGCTGGTTTTCGCGGTGCCGGGGTCGCCACTTGACCCTCGCGCGGCGGGCACCAACGGCTTGCTCAAGGACGGCGCCACGCTGGTCACCGAGGCTTCGGACATTTCCAGGGCAATCGCGCCGCTGACCGGCATGCGAGCGCCTGAGGTGCCGCCGTTCGAAGATCCGCCCGACTTCTCGGCCACACCCCCACCCGGCGAGAGCGACCGTTCCAAGGTGATCCAGGCTCTGGGACCCACTCCGGTGCCGGTCGACGAGATCATTCGCCATACCGGCCTGCATCCGGCCCAGGTTTTCATGGTGTTGCTGGAACTCGATCTCGCCGGCCGGCTCGAACGCCATGCCGGCGGCAATGTTTCACTGCTCTTCGAGAACTAACCGACCGTTCAGTGGCGATTGGTTTTTTTCTCCAGGGTTTCCGCATAGTCCGGCGTGTTGGCTCCAAAGAGATCCTTTTCGACGATGCCGCGCCAGACCATGTCGGCATCCTCCGGCCGCGACGGATCGAAGCCTGGCTGGCTCTCTTGCGCGTTCCGGCGCGAGCGCCGGCGTAGCCAGCTGGGCATGATCTCGCGGATGAGGCTGGTGAATTGGGTCATTGCCGGCTCCTCCGATTTTCATGTCGCGACCAGACCGGCCGATTTCTCCGCATTGCTGTGGTTCGCGGCATCGAGCCAGACCAGCGCCTCCTCGACACCGGTTAGCGCATGGCGCGCGGCGGTCGGTCCGCCTGGTTTGATGCGCACCGACACGCCGTCCATTTCATTGACGACTTCGAAGCCGTTTTCATCTGAAGTGTCGTCGCCAAGGAATACCGGGCGCCGTCCGCTGAAAGCCGGCTCTTCCATGAAGCGCCTTATAGCCGCTCCCTTCGCCGCCTCCAGCGGCATCAGTTCGACCCCGGCGTTGCCGGCAAGCACCCTATATCCCGCGGGCAGTCTGCCCAGCGCCTGTTCGACCAACTGTGTCGCGCGCCGCAGCAAATGCGGCGCCGCGCGGGTGTGAATGGCCAGGATCGGCCCTTTGCGCTCGATATAGACATCAGCGTTGTCCAGTTCGGCCTCGATTTCCTGGGCAAGTGCGGCAATGTCGGCCGGCTCGCCGGCGGCCTCGACCGGGCCGTCCCGCGCCAGCCTGTGTTCGAGGCCATAGAGACCGGCGGCGCGCAATCTGAGCGGCTGGAAGAGATTGTCGACGGCGGCGATCGATCGACCCGTGATAAACGCCAACGCTCCATCCAATCGGGCTTCGAGGCTTGCCAGCAGCGCGCGTAGCTCATCGCCGACGACCACCGCGTCGGGATGCGCGGCATGTTCGAGAAGCGTGCCGTCGATATCCAGGAACAGGGCCCATGGCCCTTGCGGAAGAGCCGGTGCCGGCAGGTTTGGCGAGACCGGCATCACAGCGCCGCCACCCGTTTGCGATCGAGCAACGATATCACGTTGCCAGGCGCCGCGGGAGCCGCGCCGACGGCACGATCGACCGCAACGCGCTTGCGCAGGCGCGCTGCATCGAGGAGCATGCTGCCCGCCCATCGATAGACATTGTTGTCGCGAACGATCTCGCGCATGCGCTGCATGCGTTGGCGCTGCTCCTCCTGCGGCATGGTCAGGGCCTGCAGCAAGGCGTCGCCCATCGTCGCAGCGTCATAGGGGTTGACGATCAGCGCCTCGAGCAGCTCCTTGGAAGCGCCTGCGAACATGCTGAGCAACAGGACGCCCTGTTCGTCGTCACGCGCCGCGACAAACTCCTTGGCGACCAGGTTCATGCCGTCATGCAGGCTTGTGACCATGCAGACATCGGCGGCGCGGTAGATCTCGTAGACCTGCACCTGCGAGTAATGCTCCGTCACCATCAGGACGGGTGTGTAGCCTTCGCGCCCATAGCGCTGGTTGATTTCATCGGCACGATGCAGGCACTCCTCATACAATTGTTGATAGGCGGGCAACGTGCCGCGGCTGGGCGCTGCGATCTGCAGTAACGCCACCTTGCCGATCCATTCCGGATGGAGCTTCAGCAGTTCATCGAGCGCGTCGAAGCGATCGAGGATGCCCTTGGTGTAGTCGAGACGTTCAACGCCCACACAAAGCTTGACATCTTCGGCCAGACCGAACTTCTCGCGAATGCGCCGGCGGCATTGCGCCACGTCAGGCAGTTTGCCCAGTTGCGCCGGCGGCCATTCGATTGAGATCGGATAGGCGTGAACCAGGCTGATCTGGCCGCCGTAGGAGATGGCCGAATCCTCGCGCTCGATTCTGCTTTCCAGGAAACGGTCGACGCTATCGATGAAGTTATTGCAATGGAACTGGGTGTGAAAGCCGACAATCGAGCTGCCGAGCAGGCCTTCGAGAATCTTCTCGCGCCACGGGCAGATGCTGAACACTTCCGAATTCGGCCATGGAATGTGCCAGAAGGTGATGATGATCGCCTCCGGCAGGCGTTCACGGATCATTCTAGGGAGCAGCGCGAAATGGTAGTCCTGGACCAGCACGATCGGCCGCTCGTTGCGGGCTTCCGCAACAACGGTGTCGGCGAACTTACGGTTGACCGCCTCGTAGCTTTCCCAGTCGGAAGCACGAAATATCGGCCTGGTGAAGGCTATGTGACAAAGCGGCCAGAGGCCTTCATTTGCAAAGCCGAGATAATAACCTTGCTGTTCTTCCTCGCTGAGCCAGACACGCCGCAGCGTGTAGGAAGGACTATCGGGCGGTACTTCCACGCGGTCGTTTTCGTCGACAACGAGCCTGTCGGCCGAACCACCGCCGTAGGCGATCCACGTGCCCGCGCAGGCGCGGGTGATCGGTTCCAAGGCGGAGACAAGGCCACTGGCGGGTACGACCAGTTGGATGTCGTCGCCCTTGCGGTTGTGGATATACGGCTCACGATTTGAAACCACGATCACCTGGGCGTCCGGAAGTTCCTTTGCCAAGATGTGACGTAGCGTTTCCGGCGACCATTGGACGAGCGAAGCGGCCGCGGATTGCCCATTCTTCTCGAATTCCGGCAACAGGCTGCCAGTGGGCTCGGTTGCCCCAGCAGCGTGCATGCCGCTCCTCAATCGGCGTGCCCGCAGAACCATCGTCGCGATGATGAGGATCGAGATACTGACAACTGCAAAACCGAGGAGCCACAATACGGACGAAGGAACGACCAGGTACGAACTGTCAGGCATTTGAAATCGACTTACCCTTCAATGAGATAGTGCGGCGGGCTCGCCATCCCGGCAACCCGCGTGATGGTCAAACGCTCACCCCGCGCGATGGTTCCGATTTTTCAGCTCCTGACCACGAGCGGCACCAGCCCCTCATGGCGATCGGCCAGAAAGGCGCCGACGCGGTCGCCGACCCGTTGAAATGTCAGGTCGACAGAGGCGCCCGCCACGGCCAGATGGCGGACCACCAGATTGTCGATGCCGATCGGCAGGCGCGGTCTCGTCACCTGAATTTCGCCGGTCCAGCCGTCGATCTGAAGGCCCAGGCACGCCTGCATGAGCATGAAGGCGGAGCCGGCCGACCAGGCCTGCGGCAAGCAGGCAACCGGATACGCGATGGGCGCCTCGCCCGGGGCGCGGGTGAAGCCACAGAACAGTTCGGGCAGGCGCATGTTGAAATGAACAGCGGATTCGAACGTTCCGCTCATCAGCCGCACCACATTGTCCCTGATGCCGTACCGCGCCAGTCCGGCAGCGCAGATCGCGGTGTCGTGCGGCCAGATGGAACCGTTGTGGTAGGACATCGGATTGAAGAAGATGGCGTCGTCCGCCAGCGTCCGCAGGCCCCAGCCGGAGGAGAATGAGGCCGACAGCAACTGGTCGGCGACGATGCGCGCGCGATCCGGGTCGGGAAGGCCGACATAAAGCAGATGGCCGGCATTGGAGGTGCGCACCTTGCAAGGTTCACCGTCGCCGTCCAAGGCAAGCGCATAGTAGCCGAGTTCCTCGATCCAGAACTGGCTTTCGACCCGTTGGCGGATTTCTTCGGCGCGCTTCTCCCAGGCTTCGGCCTTTTCGGTTTCGTCGCGCAGCCGAGCCAGTTTAGCCAATCCCCGGAACGCTGCAAAGACGTAGCCTTGCACCTCGACCAGTGCGATCGGGCCTTTCGGAATGCGGCCGTCGGCATGAAAAACCGAATCGAAACTGTCCTTCCATCCCTGGTTGGCAAGACCCGATTCCGCCGCGCGCCGATAAGTGACGAACCCCGTCGGCTGGCTCGCCGTCTCGATCCATTCGGCGGCGGCACACAGTGACGGCCACAAGGCGTCGACTGACTCCATATCGCCGGTGCGGTCGGCATAGGCGCATGCGAGATGGACATAGAGCGGGGTCGTGTCGACCCCCCCATAGTAACGGCCGAACGGCAGTTCGCTGAGCGCCGTCATCTCGCCCTTGCGCGTCTCATGCATGATCTTGCCGGGCTGGGAGTCGCTGAAGGGCGAGGTTTCGGTTGCCTGGTGCTGTGCCAGAAAGCCGAGCACGCCCCGCGCCAGGCCGGGATTGAGCCAAAGCATTTGCAGGGCCGAGATCACCCCATCCCTGCCGAAGGCCGTCGAGAACCACGGGATGCCGGCGTAAGGATAGGGACCTGTCGCCAGTTCCGTGGTCAGCAGCGCCACGTCGGCGCGCGCCCGCTCGATCCAGTCGTTGAACACCCGGCCCGAACTGTGCAGCGTTGCACCGTGGCGGCGCTTGGCCCGCATGCCGAAGCGCGCGCGGGCGGCGGCCGCACGAAATCGTTCGCGTTCGGGAGCATCCGCAATCTCGGTGCCGACCTCGACATAGAGCGTCTTGCGGCTGCGCTTGGTGACGGCGATGAAGAAGTCCGCCCGCTCCGAGGTCAATTCGTCCGGCACCTGCGAAAACGAGATCGCCGACGTGCGCTCCACCTTGTCCAGGCCCTCGTAGCGGAGCATCACCGTGTTCTTGCCGATTTCGGCCGTGCGCGCGGTGCCGCGTTTGGGCCGTGTCGAGCCGCGCACTTCGAACATGTCGCGGAAATCCGCGGCAAAGCGCAGCGAAAGCCGGAGGCTCGAATGTTCCTGGCTGTAATTGGAAAGCGTCAGCCGTTCGTAAAGCCGGTCCTGCCAGATCAGCCTGACGCGCTCGATGTGGATCGCGCCTTGCGGAATGGGCCGGCCGCCGATGCTCTCGATCGGCAGGTTGGTCAGATTGGTGGTGAACAGCACGTTGTCCTGGCTGAGCGATGCGCCGAGCAAGGACGTAGACCGCCCGCCGACGGTCAGCCGGAATTCAGAAAGCACGCGCGTGTCGTCGCGGAAAAAGCCGTCGCCGACACCGCGTATGTCGCCATAGGCATCGGCCACGGCGAAGGAGTCGCCATGCTTGAGGGCGAAAAGCCGGTGCGGTTCCCTTGGCGCTGTCTCGTCCAGGGAGGCCAGCGCTATTGCCGGATCAAGCTTGCGCTCGTCGAGTTGGGTGATGGTCAAGAAGATTGTCCCGTGCTGGTTTTTCGAGCGGGTGAAGCGCTCTATGAGGCCCTGATTTCCTCATGGCTGCCCTCATGGCTGCCAGTCAGCCGAGAGTAGGCCGCGATATAGTCGCTTGCCATCCTGTCGGCTGAAAACCGCTTTTCGAAGGCCCCCCTTATTCGTCGCCTGTCGAGTTGCAGGAGAGCCGGCATCGTGGCGACGGCATCTTCAATGGTCTCGACGACGAAACCGGTCACGCCGTGATCGACGATCTCGGGCATGGCGCCGCAACTCCATGCCATGACCGGTGTTCCACAAGCCATGGCCTCGACCACGGCAAGGCCGAACGGCTCCGGCCAGTCAATGGGGAACAGCAAGGCGGCGGCGTTGCCAAGAAACCGGCTCTTCTGGTCCTCGCTGATCTCGCCGACATATTCGACCCGGTCGCCATCGATCATCGGCTGGACGACTTCCTCGAAATAGGCGCGATCGCCATCGCCGATCTTGGCCGCGAGCTTGAGTCTCAGGCCGGTACGGCGGGCAATCTCGATCGCCCGGTCCGGCCGTTTGTCGCGCGACATCCTGCCGAGGAAGGCAAGATAGACGCCATCCGAACCCGCCTCGAAGTCAGGTTCATAGAGCTTGAGCGGCAGTCCATGGTGGATCGTCGCCAGCCAGTTCGCCGATGCGAACCGCGCCCGCTGGCTGCGGGATATCGAAATCATCGGAAACCGTGGAAACCGATCATAGGCTTGCGCGAGATCCACGTAATCCAGCCTGCCATGCGGCGTCGTCACCGTGCGTTGCGGCATATCGCGAAAAAACGGGAAATGCAGGAAGTGGCTGAGATGGAAATGGATGACGTCAAAATCGTCGGCCCGTTTCCTCACCTCGTCTAGCATCGACAGATGCGCCGCGATCTCCGATTTCAACGGACGGGGGTCGAGACGAAGCGCCCGTTCGCGGCATGGCACCAGCCTGGCGGAGGTCTTCGTATCGCCGCTGGCGAACAACGTCACGTCGTGGCCAAGCTCGACGAGCGCTTCGGTAAGGTAGGAGATGATGCGCTCGGTCCCGCCATAGAGTCTCGGCGGCACGGATTCGTAAAGCGGTGCGACATGGGCAATCTTCATGGCCCGGCGTTCCCTCAATGAGCTGGTCATGGAGCAAAATGCATCAGCTGCGGGATCGTTCCCCAAATCCCCAGTCAAGGAAGGGGGCGACGATTGATCTTCGCCCTGCCCGCGCTAATTCACACTCGGTACCCTTGTTTCCTGCATGTCGCGGTCACGACAGCACAAGGAGGTTGCGTTGCAGCGATTCGACGATATTGCCGCCCGGCGTGTGGCAATGATCATTGAGCAATATGTCGAGGCGAGGAAGCGGCACTTCGGCTATGTCTCGACGGACCAGGCCGCCAGGGCGGTACAGCGCGTGCTGAAACCTGGGATTTCGGCCCACGAACTCGACGACATGGTCGCGGCCCTTGCTGTCAAGAACGGATTGGCGGTGGTTTTCGACCGCGGCGCCAGAGGATCGGTCGGCGGCGCCGAAGCCGATCTGGACAGAAAGGATCAGACCATGCGCGCACCAGCAGAGACCACGGATGTCGCCGGCGCGGCAGATGCCATTCTGGGCAGTCACCGAGAGAATGCCTCGCTGTCGATGAAGGCAGCGATCGCCCTATTGCGCGAGCGCACCGGCACCAAGCGATCAGACGCCGACCTGGAGGGCCTGCTGGCAAAGAAAGCCACGGTTCTCGGCGTACATTTCTCGCGGGATAACTGAGCCGCAGCTGATACGGTACTTAGGCCGCTTCGGCAGGAAGCATTTATTTACGCTGGGGTAGCGTGTCCGATGATTCCGGATGTACCTTGAGGCAATGGTGAGCGCGATGGGATTCGAACCCATGACCTACTGATTAAAAGTCAGTTGCTCTACCGGCTGAGCTACGCGCTCCCGCGGGCTCGAAAAGGCCGCCCTCGAAATTGCGCGGAACATAGGGAGAGTGCTTCGGCCGGTCAACCGGAAAAAGCGGGCCTGCGAACCTGTCAAGCGCTGCCAGTTGCGGCACCGTGGGGGCGCTCCTGACCTCTGCCCGCCAGCGGCTGCCGATGCGGGGGAACAAATCCCCTGCGCCGACCGTTTTCGGCCTACAGGGACGTCCGCCAATCCTTCGAGGAGAAGACCGATGAACAGAATCCTATCCGGCGTGATTGCAGCTACCCTTTCGGCCACATTTGTTGCGGCGGAAGTGGTGCCGGTCAACGCTGCAACTGCCTATGTACCCCTATCCCAGACCGCAGCGCCCGATGTGCAGACAGTGCAGTACCGCGAGTGGAGGAGAAACCGCTCCTTTGACCGCAATTTCTCGCGCAACCGCAGCTTCAGCCGCAATGGCGGCATGTATTGGAATGGCCATCGCGGATATCGCGAATACCGTCGCGGCTATCGGCGTCACGGCGACTACTGGTTCCCGCTCGCGGCTTTTGCCACCGGAGCGCTGATCACCGGCGCGATCGTCAACAGCGAGAACAACCGCGTCTATGAAGGCAATGCCCATGTGCAGTGGTGCTACGACCGCTATCGCAGCTACCGCGCTTCGGACAACACGTTCCAGCCGAACTACGGTCCGCGTCGGCAGTGCCGTTCGCCCTATTGATTTGCGGGTGATTAGGTAGCTGACGAGCAGGCCCGTGCCAGAACTGGCGCGGGTCTTGTCACTAGGGCGAGCCGGAATCAGCCGGCCCACCTGATGGCCTTGATGATGTAAAAACGTGCATCGCCTTCCCCAGAAGGTGAACGATACGCTCCAAGGGCGTCGCAAATTCGAACCGCCACGGCGCTCAGTTCCCAACCAAGCACTTCCAGGTCATCATCCACATCTGTGACGTAAGACTGGGCCAGTTCGTCGACGCTGTTCGTCTCGCCGAAGGATCGAACCAGCTTTGCGTCGACCATAACGTCGTCAGGCCAATTTGAATTTGCCCAGGCCCAGAGCCAACTCTGTGATTTAATGCTCGTGGAACCGGCAATCTGGACCTCCGCGGTCACTTTGATTTCGTCGCCTTTGGAAAACAAAAGCCTTCTGGTCTCTATGTCATAATCGTAGCGAGACCAGTGGCCGAGCTGGAAGTCTTTCTCCAAGCGGTCATTCTTGGCATTCAGTTGTTCGATAGCCTCGTCGCGCCAAGCAGGATACCAGTCTGGCTTCATTTCCCCTCGCCCCATTAGACAATCGGTTATGGCACACTCAGCGTCCTGCGCACAGCGTCGCGCCAACCTGCGAGTTTGGCCGAGCGTATGGAGCTATCCATGTCCGGCTGGAAGCGCCGCTCGAGCGCCCATCTTTTCCCAAACTCCTTGGCATCCGGCCACACGCCCGCCTTCGAGCCGGCGAGCCAGGCCGCCCCCAACGCCGTCGTCTCCAGAATGGTCGGGCGGTCGACCGGCGCATCGAGGATGTCGGCCAGGCGCTGCATGGTCCAGTCCGACGCCACCATGCCGCCATCGACCCTGAGCACCGTCTTGGCCGAGGTCGCCTTCCAGTCCTTGCGCATGGCGTCGAGCAGGTCGCGCGTCTGATAGGCAACCGATTCAAGTGCGGCCCGCGCAAACTCCGCCGGACCGGAATTGCGGGTCAGGCCGAAGATGGCGCCGCGCGCTTCGGCGTCCCAGTACGGCGCGCCGAGCCCGACGAAGGCCGGCACCAGATAGACGTTCTGCGAGGGATCGGCCTCAGCCGCCAATTTGCCGCTCTGCTCGGCCTTGCCGATCACCTTGATGCCGTCACGCAGCCATTGCACGGCCGCACCGGCAATGAAGATGGAGCCTTCCAGCGCATAGGTCGTCTTGCCGTCCAGCCGGTAGGCGATGGTGGTCAACAGCCGGTTCTTCGAACGGACCAGGTCGCTGCCGGTGTTGAGCAGCGCGAAGCAGCCGGTGCCATAGGTCGACTTCATCATGCCCGGCTCGAAGCAGGCCTGGCCGATGGTCGCGGCGTGCTGGTCGCCGGCAACGCCGAGGATCTTTATCTCGGCGCCGAACAGCCCTTTCTCGGTAGCGCCGTAGTCGTCGGCGCAATCCTTCACCTCGGGCAGCATCGCGGCAGGGATGCGCAGGATCGAAAGCAGTTCCTCGTCCCAGACATTCTCGGCGATGTTGTAGACCAGAGTGCGCGAGGCGTTGGTGGCATCGGTGGCATGGACCTTGCCGCCGGTCAGCCGCCAGATCAGGAAACTGTCGATGGTGCCGGCCAGCAACTCGCTCTTCTCCGCGCGTCGCCTCGCCCCTTTCACCTTATCGAGCATCCAGGCGATCTTGGTGCCCGAGAAATAAGGATCGAGCAGCAGGCCGGTCTTGCGGGTGAATTTCTTCTCCAGCCCCTGCTTCTTGAGCTTGTGGCAGAGCGGCGCGGTGCGGCGATCCTGCCAGACGATCGCATTGTGGATCGGCTTGCCCGTCGCCCTGTCCCAGATGACGACGGTCTCTCGCTGGTTGGTGATGCCGATGGCCGCGACATCCGAAGCAGCGCGGCCGGCCTTTTTCAGCGCGGCCTTTACCGTTGCCACGACACTGCTCCAGATTTCCTCGGGATCGTGTTCGACCCAGCCGGAGGCCGGATAGTGCTGAGTGAATTCCTTCTGCCCGGAGCCGGCGACTTTCATCTGGCCGTCGAACAGGATTGCCCTGGTCGACGTCGTACCCTGGTCGATCGCCAGCACAAAACCACTCATCCCAACGTCCTCCGCCTTGATACAAAGAAGGGAGACGGCAACGCGCCGCCTCCCCTAATTTCACACGGGCGCGAGCGCCCGCATAGACAGTTTACTTCTGCCAGCTCTTCACCAGTTCATCGTAGTTGATGGTGATCGGCTTTTCCTTCTCGTTCTCGATCTTCAGCTGAGGCGCGAGATTGCCCTTCTTGACCGCGTCGGCATTCCAGTAGGCGAGATCATGCTCTTCGGCCATCTTCGGGCCGATATCGCCCTGGACGCCCGACTTCTCGATGCGGCTCATGACCTTTTCTTGCTCGCCGCAAAGCGAGTCCATCGCTTCCTGCGCCGTCTTGGCGCCTGACGACGCGTCGCCGATCGCCTGCCACCAGAGTTGAGCCAGCTTCGGATAGTCAGGCACGTTGGTGCCGGTCGGCGACCACTGGACACGGGCCGGCGAACGGTAGAACTCGATCAGACCGCCGAGCTTGGGCGCGCGTTCGGTGAAGCTCTTGTCGTGGATCGTGCTCTCGCGGATGAAGGTCAGGCCGACATGGCTCTTCTTCACGTCGACGGTCTTCGAGGTGACGAACTGCGCGTACAGCCAGGCGGCCTTGGCGCGGTCGGTCGGCGTCGACTTCATCAGCGTCCAGGAACCGACGTCCTGATAGCCGAGCTTCATGCCGTCCTTCCAGTAGACGCCATGCGGCGACGGCGCCATGCGCCACTTCGGCGTGCCGTCATCGTTCAGCACCGCCTTGGCGCCGGCATCGACCATCGAAGCGGTGAAGGCGGTGTACCAGAAGATCTGCTGCGCAACCGCGCCCTGCGCCGGGACCGGTCCCGATTCAGAGAAGGTCATGCCCTGGGCTTCGGCCGGAGCGTAGGCCTTCAGCCAGTCGAGATATTTCTGGATCGAGTAGACGGCGGCAGGACCATTGGTGTCGCCGCCGCGCGCCGTGCAGGAACCGACCGGACGCGAATTCTCGTCGACCTTGATGCCCCATTCGTCGACTGGCAGGCCGTTCGGGATGCCCTTGTCGCCATTACCGGCCATCGACAGCCAGGCGTCGGTGAACCGCCAGCCGAGCGACGGGTCCTTCTTGCCGTAGTCCATGTGGCCATAGACCTTCTTGCCGTCGATCTCGCGGCCGGTGAAGAACGCGGCGATGTCTTCATAGGCCGACCAGTTGACCGGCACGCCGAGGTCGTAGCCGTACTTGGCCTTGAAGTCGGCCTTGTTCTTTTCGTCGTTGAACCAATCGTAGCGGAACCAGTAGAGGTTCGCGAACTGCTGGTCGGGAAGCTGATAGAGCTTCTTGTCGGGCGCAGTCGTGAACGATGTGCCGATAAAGTCCTTCAGATCGAGGTTCGGGTTGGTGACATCCTTGCCCTCACCCGCCATCCAGTCGGTCAAATTGCGCACCTGCTGGTAGCGCCAGTGGGTGCCGATCAGGTCGGAATCGTTGACCCAGCCGTCATAGAGGTTCTGGCCGGTCTGCATCTGGGTCTGGATCTTCTCGACGACGTCGCCTTCCTGGATGACGTCATGCGTGATCTTGATGCCGGTGATGGCGGTAAAGGCCGGCGCCAGCACCTGCGATTCATACTGGTGCGTGGCGATAGTTTCGGAGACGACCTTGATGTCCATGCCGGCGAACGGCTTGGCTGCGTCGATAAACCACTGCATTTCGGCTTCCTGATCGGCGCGCGAGAGCGTCGAAAGTGGGCCAATCTCTTTGTCCAAAAAGGCTTTTGCCTCATCCATCCCGGCGTAGGCATTGCCCGCACCGAGCAATAGGACAAGCGCAGTCGTCGATGTTAGAAATTGCCGTCGCATTGTGTTTCCTCCATATTTTGAAAAGATTTCAAGTGCGATCTGAAGCGGCCGCCGGTACGCGGCCGCTTCAACAGTTTCCCCCTCTATACGTAGCGGAACACGCCGACGGCGTAGACCACGGAGAGAGCGAGAGCCCACCACAGGTTGGGTCCGACAAGACCCAGCCAAGCGAGATGGATAAAGGCGCTGCCAAGCAGCGACAGGAAAAGACGGTCGCCGCGCGTCGTCTCGAAGCGCAGCACGCCGACGCGCGGATTGCCGCCCGGCGAGGCGTATTCCCACGCCGCCATGCCGCAAAGCAGCAGCAGAATGGTTGCGAAGAACGCCGCCGTCGGCCACGTCCACGCCATCCAGGTGAGGTCGAAATTCATGATCATACCCTCCCCAGGGCAAAGCCCTTGGCGATATAATTTCGGACAAACCAGATCACCAGCGCGCCGGGGATCAGCGTCAGCACGCCAGCAGCGGCGAGCAGGCCCCAATCCATCCCGGCGGCCGAAACCGTACGCGTCATGGTGGCGGCGATCGGCTTGGCATCGGTGGTCGTCAGCGTGCGCGCGATCAGCAATTCGACCCACGAGAACATGAAGCAGAAGAAGCAGGCGACACCGATGCCGCTGGCGATCAGCGGCATGAAGATCTTTACGAAGAAGCGCGGGAACGAATAGCCGTCGATATAGGCGGTCTCGTCGATCTCCTTCGGCACGCCCGACATGAAGCCCTCGAGGATCCACACCGCCAGCGGCACATTGAACAGGCAGTGCGCCAGCGCGACCGCGATATGCGTGTCGATCAGCCCGAAGGCCGAGTAGAGCTGGAAGAACGGCAGCGCGAACACCGCCGGCGGCGCCATGCGGTTGGTCAAAAGCCAGAAGAACAGATGCTTGTCGCCAAGGAAGCGGTAGCGCGAAAAGGCGTAGGCCGCCGGCAATGCTGCCGCCACCGAAATCACCATGTTCATCACCACATAGGTGATCGAGTTGATGTAGCCGGAATACCAGGACGCATCGGTGAAGATGGTGACGTAGTTGGCGAGTGTCGGCGCGTGCGGGTAGAGCGTCAGCGACGAGACGATCTCTGCATTGGTCTTGAAGCTCATATTGATGAGCCAGTAGATCGGCAGCAAAAGCACGATGATGTAGAGCGTCGGCACGATCCACCACCAGCGCGACTCCTCCCCGCGCCGGCGCATGCGCCGATCGATTTCGCTCTGCGACAGCGCGCTTGAGAGCCCTTCCGAAACCTGGCTCACCCGATCACGCTCCGTCGTCGTCTCGTTGGCGCGGCCCATCTCAGCGCTCCGCGTCGTAGTTGGTCATCACGGTGTAGAACACCCATGACAACAACAGGATGATCAGGAAGTAGACCAGCGACATGGCCGCCGCCGGCCCAAGATCGAATTGGCCAAGCGCCGTTTTGACAAGGTCGATCGACAGGAACGTCGTCGAATTGCCCGGCCCGCCGCCGGTGACGACAAAGGGTTCGGTGTAGATCATGAAACTGTCCATGAAGCGCAGCAGCACGGCGATCAGAAGCACGCGCTGCATCTTCGGCAACTGGATGTAGCGGAACACCGCCCAGCGCGAGGCGCCGTCGATCTTGGCGGCCTGATAGAAGGCATCCGGGATCGACACCAGCCCGGCGTAGCAGAGCAGCACGACGAGGCTGGTCCAGTGCCAGACATCCATGATGATGATGGTGACCCAGGCGTCATAAGGATCCTGCACATAATTATAGTCGATGCCGAGCGCGTTGACGTAGTAGCCGAGCAGGCCGATGTCGTTGCGCCCGAACACTTGCCAGATGGTGCCGACGACATTCCACGGGATCAGCAGCGGCAGTGCCATCAGCACCAGGCAAACCGGCACGCCCCAGCCCTTCTTCGGCATGTTGAGCGCGATGAAGATGCCGAGCGGCACTTCGATGGCCAGGATGATGAAGGAGAAGATCAGGTTGCGGCTCATTGCCTCCCAGAAGCGGCTCGACGAGAGCAACTCCTCGAACCACTCCGTTCCGGCCCAGAAGAAGACGTTGTTGCCGAACGTGTCCTGCACCGAATAGTTGACGACGGTCATCAGCGGGATGACGGCCGAGAATGCCACCAGCACCAGCACCGGCAGCACCAGGAACCAGGCCTTGTTGTTCCAGGTCTTGTCCATCTATGCCCCCATCTCGACGCGCCGCATCTCAACCAGCCAGGAATCGGCGTAGATGTTGATGCCGGCCGGATCGAACCGCACTTTCGGTTCTGCCGGCACGGTCTCGTCCTCGCCGATGACCGCCGCGATGTCGCGGCCTTCCAGCTTGGCGCGCACCACCTTGTGGCGACCAAGATCCTCCACCTTGCTGATGGAAACGGCCATTCCGTCGCGGCCGAGCCTGACATATTCGGGACGAATGCCGAGCTCGACACCACCGCTGGCTGTCTTGGGTATCCCCGGCAATTCGATGCGCTGCGAGCCGAGCGTCGCCGTCTTGCCATCGATCGCCACCGGCATGACGTTCATCCCGGGCGAGCCGATGAAATAGCCCACGAAGGTGTGGCGCGGCCGCTCGAACAGTTCCGCCGGCGTGCCGATCTGGACGATGCCGCCGTCAAACATGACCACCACCTGGTCGGCGAAGGTCAGTGCCTCGGTCTGGTCGTGCGTGACATAGACCATGGTGTAGCCGAAGCGGCGGTGAAGCTGCTTGAGCTGCGAACGCAGCACCCACTTCATGTGCGGATCGATGACGGTCAGCGGCTCGTCGAACAGGATGGCGTTGACGTCCGAGCGCACCAGCCCGCGGCCGAGCGATATCTTCTGCTTCTGGTCGGCGGTCAGGCCCCTCGCCTTCTTCTTGGCCCATGACGCCAGGTCGATCATCTCCAGCGTCTCGCGCACCTTGCGGTCGACATCGGCCTCCGGCACGCCGCGATTGCGCAGCGGGAAGGCCAGATTGTCGTAGACGGTCATGGTGTCGTAGATGACTGGGAACTGGAACACCTGCGCGATGTTGCGCTCCTGCGTCGACAGGGTGGTCACGTCCCTGCCGTTGAACAGCAACTGGCCGTGCGAGGGATGCAGCAGGCCCGAAATGATGTTGAGCAGCGTGGTCTTGCCGCAGCCGGAAGGCCCGAGCAGCGCATAGGCGCCGCCGTCCTCGAAGGTGTGGTGCACTTCGCGCAGCGCGAAATCGGCATCGGTGCGCGGGTTCGGCAGGTAGGAATGCCTGATGTGGTTGACGTCGATGCGCGCCATATCGCCCCCCTATGCCGCCAGCTTCGGTGCGGTCACGGCGCGGCCGTGCTCGTCGAAAACCATGATGTGACGCGGATCGATGAACACCTCGACCACCTCGTCGGTCTCGAAATCGCGGATGCCGTGGGCCAGCATCACCCACCGCGCATCGGCGAAATCGAGATGGACGAAGCTTTCGGAACCGGTGATCTCGGTAATGGTGACCTTTGCTCGCACCGGCACGGCAACGGCATTGGGCCGTTCGAGCGACAGATGGTGCGGTTGGAAGCCGATCGTGTAATTGCCGTCGGCAATGCCGACGAGTTCGGCAGGCACCGGCAGCTTCACCCCGCCCTCGAGCAGGAAATCGGCACCTTTCTTGGCCAGCACGATGGTGTTGAGCGGCGGATCGGCGAAAGTCCTGGCCGTCACCAAGTCGACCGGCTTGCGGAACACATCGATGGTCGGCCCGAACTGGGTGATCTGGCCTTCCGACAGCGTCGCGGTGTTGCCGCCGAGCAGCAACGCCTCGTGCGGCTCGGTCGTGGCGTAGACGAAGATAGTGCCGGCGGCGGCAAATATCCTCGGCAGTTCGGCGCGCAATTCCTCGCGCAGCTTGTAGTCGAGATTGGCGAGCGGCTCATCGAGCAGCACCAGGCTGGCATTCTTGACGATGGCACGCGCCAATGCGGTGCGCTGCTGCTGCCCGCCCGACAGGTTGAGCGGCGTGCGATCGAGATAGGGCGTCAGCTTCAGCAGTGCGGCGGCTTCCCGCACCTGGCTGTCGATCCTGGCCTGCTCGATGCCGGCCACCCGCAGCGGCGAGGCGATGTTCTCATAGACCGTCATCGCCGGATAATTGATGAACTGCTGGTAGACCATGGCGATCTTGCGCTTCTGGACCGGCATGCCGGTGACATTCTGGCCGTCGAACCAGACCGAGCCGGAAGTCGGCACATCCAGGCCCGCCATCAGCCGCATCAGGCTGGTCTTGCCTGAAAGCGTTGGGCCGAGCAGGACGTTGAGCGAGCCGTGCTGAAGCGTCAGCGACACATCGTGGATGTGCTCGATCGCACCGACTGTCTTGGTGACGTTCCTCAGTTCCAGCATGACGCCTCCTCCCAGGCTTTCCGCATCAGCTCAAAAACCTCTTCATTCAGCGGCCGCGACGTGCCGCCGGCTTATGCCACGCATGAATTCATCGAGTGCGGAAACCTGCTCGCGGCCAAGATGCAGGCCCCGCTTGGTCCGCCGCCACAGCACGTCTTCCGCCGTGATAGCCCATTCGTTTTCAACGAGATAGCGCACTTCGGCCTCGTAGAGGTCGCCGCCGAAATTGCGGCCGAGATCGGCATTCGATTTGGCAAGGCCGAGCAGGATCTGTGCACGCGTCCCGTAAAGCCGGGTCAGCCGGCGGGCAAGACGCGCGTCGAGGAACGCGTAGGCCACCTTCAACTTCGCCACCTGCGCGTCGAAACCGGTGGCGGGGAAGTCGCCTCCCGGCAGCGGCGCGTTGGCGGTCCATGGCTTGCCGCGCTTGCCGAGAAAACCCTCGATCTTTTCCAGCATCGATTCCGACAGCCGGCGATAGGTGGTGATCTTGCCGCCGAAAGCATTGACGATCGGGGCCGCGCCGTCGCCGCCATCGGCCTTCAGCACATAGTCGCGTGTTGCTTCCTGCGCCTTGGAGGCGCCGTCGTCGTAGAGCGGGCGAACCGCCGAATAGGTCCAGACGATGTCCGAGCGCTTGACCGGTTGCGCGAAATACTCGCTGGCCGCGGCGCAGAGATAGTCGATCTCGGTGTCGCTGATCTTCACGTCGTGCGGATCGCCGGGATAATCCCGGTCGGTGGTGCCGATCAGCGTGAACTCTTCCTCGTAGGGAATGGCGAAGATGATGCGCCCATCCCTGTTCTGGAAGAAATAGGCACGCGGATCGTCGAATTTCTTGGCGATGACGATGTGGCTGCCCTGCACGAGGCGGACATTGTGGACATCGTTCTGGCCGACGACGCCGGACAGGACGTGATCGACCCATGGACCGGCGGCATTGACCAGCAGCCTTGCCTTGATCTCCTCGGTCTCGCCCGTCTGCAGGTTCTCGATCTTGATCGACCAGGTGCCGCCTTCGCGGCGCGCCCCGATCACCTTGGTGCGGGTCCGGATCGTCGCTCCGCGGTCGGCGGCGTCAAGCGCATTGAGCGCCACCAGGCGTGCGTCATTGACCCAGCCATCCGAATATTCGAAGGCCTTCTTGAACAAGGGCTTCAAAGGCTTGCCTGCCGGATCGCTCGCCATGTCGAGCGTCCTGGTCGCCGGCAGCAATTTGCGCCCGCCAATATGGTCGTAGAGGAAAAGGCCGAGCCGGATCAGCCAGGCCGGGCGCAGGCCCTTGGCATAGGGCAGCACGAAGCGCATCGGCCAGATGATGTGCGGGGCGTTCTTCCACAGAACCTCGCGTTCCATGAGCGCCTCGCGCACCAGGCGAAATTCGTAGAATTCGAGGTAGCGCAGCCCGCCATGGATCAGCTTGGTCGAACCGGAGGATGTTCCGCTGGCGAGATCGTTCATCTCGGCGAGAAAAACCGAAAAGCCACGACCGACGGCATCGCGGGCGATGCCGCAGCCGTTGATTCCGCCACCTATGACGAAAATGTCACGGATTGAAGATGCGTCCACTTAGTTCCTCCACGATTTCGCATTGCACCATTTTGGGTCTTTTGCGAAACCGTGGTGGAATTATTTCGAACTGATAACGAATGTCAAACGAAATATCACGAGCCTGTGAGACGGCTGTGAAACCTCTTAGCCGAGCGACGTCTCGATCAGCTGAACCTCTGCCTCCTGGCAGATCTTGCGCACCGAAGGGATGTCGCAGCGATCGGTGATGAAGGTGTTGACCTGCGACAGATGGCCAATGCGCACAGGCGCGGTGCGTTCGAATTTGGTCTGATCGGAAACCAGGATGACATGCCTTGCGTTGGCGATAATCGCCTGCGCCACCTTCACCTCGCGAAAATCGAAATCGAGCAAGGCGCCGTCATGGTCGATCGCCGAGGCGCCAATCACCGCATAGTCGACCTTGAACTGCTTGATGAAATCGACCGCCGCTTCACCCACGACACCGCCATCGGAGCCGCGCACCACCCCGCCGGCAATCACCACCTCAATCGAAGGATATATGCGCATCCTATTGGCAACATTTATGTTATTGGTGATCACCATGAGACCGTTGTGGTCGAGCAAAGCCTTGCTGACCGACTCGGTCGTGGTGCCGATGTTGATGAACAGCGAAGCGTTGTCGGGGATCAGCTTGGCCGCCGCGCGTCCGATCGCTTCCTTCTCTTCGGCGGCAATCTTGCGCCGCGCCTCGTACTCCATGTTCTCTATGCCCGAGGGAAACAACGCGCCGCCATGGATGCGCGAAAGCAGCCGCTGGTCGCAGAGGTCGTTGAGATCCTTGCGGATGGTCTGCGGCGTCACGTTGAAATGGGTTGCCAGGTCGTCGACCAGCACGCGCCCATTATCCTTGGCCATCTGGACGATTTCGGCATGGCGCGGCGACAAATACATTTAGGCAAGCTCCCGTTTTCGTTTTTCTTGAGCATAGTTGAAAACGAAACCGATGAAAAGGCACAAGCCGGCTAACGAAAATCATATGATCGCAAAGGCAAACTCCTGCGCAATCAAGAACAGCCTTGATTAGGATATGGCGCGCGCGACTTCGGTGATGACCGCGAAAGCCGCATCGACGTCGCCAGCCGTCGCCTCGAACTGACCCACCTGGAAGCGGATCGCCACCCGCCCGTCGACCCTCGTCTGCGTCAGGTAGATGCGGCCGTCGTCGTTGATCGCATTGACCAGCCGCAGATTGTGTTCGTCGGAATCGACGCCCGGGGCCGCCTTGTGCCGGAACGAGAACAGCGAGAGCATCGGCTGGCTGACGATCTCGAAATCCGCCTCTGTCGCCAGCCGCGCTGCGAGGCCTTCGCTCCAGGCGACATGGTTGCGGATCATCGTGCGCAGGTTTTCCAGCCCGTGGGCTCGCAGCAGGAACCACAATTTCAGCGCGCGGAAGCGCCGGCCGAGCGGCACCGACCATTCGGAGTAATTGATGATGCCGTCGTGACCATGGGTCTTCAGATAGTCCGGCTTGATGGCCAGCGTCCTGACATGGCTTTCGGGATCGCGCAGGAACTGGATGGAACAGTCGAATTGCGCGCCCAGCCATTTGTGCGGATTGAAGACGATCGAATCGGCGCCTTCGACGCCGGTCCAGAAATGCCGGTACTCGGGACAGATCATTGCCGACCCCGCCCATGCCGCATCGACATGGAGATAAAGCCCGTGCCGCCGCGCCACCTCGGCGACCGCGGCAATATCATCGGTACCGCCGGTGCTGGTGCCGCCAACGCAAGCGATGATCCCCGCCGGCAGCATGCCGGCTTGCCGGTCCGCGATAATCGCCGCTTCGAGAGCCGAAGTATCCATGGCGCGAAAACGGCCGGCGACCGGAATGCGCACCAGATTGTCCTCGCCGATACCCGACACCCAGATCGCCCGGTCGATGGAGGTGTGTACCTGGTCGGAGGAATAGATGCGCAACCGCGCCTGCCCGGTCAGCCCCTTTTTGTTGCCTTGCCAGTCCAGCGCCCGTTCGCGCATGGTCAGCACCGCGTTCAGTGTCGCCGACGAGGCCGAATCCTGGATCACGCCGGAAAAACCCTGCGGCAGGCCGAGCGCCTGGCGCATCCAGTCGACGGTGCGCGTTTCGAGTTCGGTCGCCGCCGGCGAGGTCTGCCAGAGCATGCATTGCGCGGCCATCGCCGACACCAGGTACTCCGCCACCACCGAGACCGGCGCGGCGTTGGCCGGGAAATAGGCGAAGAAACGCGGATGCTGCCAATGCGTCATCCCCGGCACGATCTTCTCCTCGAAATCGGCGAAGATCCTGTCCATCGGTTCCGCGTCTTCGGGCGGCGAGGCTTCTATGCTCCTGAAGATGTCGCCCGGCTCGACCAGCGGCCGCACCGGCCGCTCGCGCAAATTGTCGCGATAGTCGGCGCCCCACTCGGCGGCGCGTTGCGACCATCGCCGGAAATCATTGTTGTTCATCCTGTCCTCCCGACACGATCGCAATGCCGGCACCCTTCGTCCGGCTTTCAAAACCCATTACTAATTAACATGTGAAGCATATGCAACGGCTGATGCCCGCCGCACGCGCCCTAGCCAGGAAAATCCGGCAGGCTGGCAAAGGCCGTCTTCAACGCATTCGACCAGCCATCGGAGATCGTGCGATAATACTGGTCGTCCTGGCCGATCCGCTTCCTCAAGCCGACCTTGAAGGCATCATTCTCCAGGAAAAGCAGGTCGAGCGGCAGGCCGACCGACAGGTTCGACTTCAGCGTCGAATCGAAGGAAACCAGCAGCAGCTTCACCGTCTCGGCGAGGCTCATCGTCCGCTCATAGGCGCGGATGATGATCGGCTTGCCGTATTTGGTCTCCCCGATCTGGAAGAACGGCGTGTCGTCGGTGGACTCGATGAAATTGCCCTCGGGATAGATCATGAACAGCCTGGGCGGGCTGCCCTTGATCTGGCCGCCCAGGATGAAGGAGGCGTTGAAATAGGAATCAGCCTTCTCGCCCGCTGGCGAAGAGTGCGCGATCACTTCCTTGACGGTGTCGCCGACCAGCCGCACCGTCTGGTACATGGACGGCGTTTCGAGCAGCGTCGCATGGCGGTCCGCCACGGCCTTGGTGCGCTCGTCCAGCAGGCTGACCACGGCCTGCGTCGTCGCCAGATTGCCGGCCGACATCAAGACGATGACGCGCTCGCCGGGCTCTTCCCAGACATGCATCTTCTTGAAGGTCGAGATCGAATCCATGCCTGCATTGGTGCGCGTGTCCGACATGAACACGAGCCCGCGATCGATCTTGAGGCCGACGCAATAGGTCATGGAATCTCTTCTGGCACCAATCCTTGCGGGATTACTGCTCTACCGTGACGGTGACCGCAAGCAGTTCTTCCGCCTGTCCCAGGCGAATTCCCGACACCGGCGAGGCGTCGCGGTAGTCGCGACCGGTGGCCACCTTCACATAGCGCTCGTCGGGAGAGATACCGTTGGCTGGGTCGAAGGCAACCCAGCCGAGGCCCGGAACATGGGCCTCGGCCCAGGCGTGGCTTGCCGCCTGCTCGACAGCCGCGTCCATCATCAGATAGCCGCTGACATAGCGGGCCGGAAATCCCATGGCACGCGCGGCGGCGGCGAAGATATGGCCATGGTCCTGGCAGACCCCGGTCTTAAGCGCCAGGGCTTCTTCCGCCGACGTCGTCGCGTTGGTGGTCCCCGGCGTATAGGCGACGCGTTCGCAGATGATGGCCATCAGCCGATGCAGCCTTTCGATGTCGGTCCCCTTGCCGACGGTCTCGGCAAGATCGCGAATGCCGTTGCCGATCGTGGTCAAGGACGTCTCCTGCGCGAACAGCCAGAGCGGCGCGAAGCCCTGGTGTGGTCCGCATACGCCTGATGTATCGCGCGTCACCACCTCGCCGGACGCCTCGACAGTGATGAAGTCGCGGTCACCCTCGACGCTCAGCAGCCTGGTATCGTTGCCGTAGTGATCGGTAAATCGCACTTCCTCGCGCGCGCCTTCGATCTTCAGCGCCCAGGACAGCACCGTCTGCGTCGGCCCGCTCACCGGAAGCAGCCGCAGCCTCTGGAGCAGATATTGCACCGGCGCATCGTAGCGGTATTCCGTCCGGTGAGTGATCTTGAGCCGCATGGGGTCATTTTCCGTTTGTAAGCATGATCTTGTCCGCAAACCGGTTTCCACTTTGCGGGATCATGCTCAATAAAACCGGTAATCCTGCGCGATCTCGTCGCCGAGCCTGGTGTTGTCGCGAATGAACCCCGCCAGGAACTCGTGCAGGCCGGTGTCGAATATATCCTTGATGGATCCGGCCCTCAGCATCGCCTGTGTTTTGTCCGCCGTGGCATGGCAGGCATGCCGCTCGCCATAGTCGTCGCCAAGAAATTTCAGATGCTCCGACAGGAAGCGATAGCAGAAGGTCAGCGAACGCGGCATGCGCACATTGAGGATCAGGTAATCGGCGATGTTGGTCGGCTTGTAGTCGGCGTCGTAGACCCAGCGGTAGGAGCGATGCGCCGACACCGAGCGCAGGATCGATTCCCACTGGTAGTTGTCGAGTGTCGAGCCGACCCAGGAAATCGACGGCAACAGCACGTAATATTTCACGTCGAGGATGCGCGCCGTGTTGTCGGCGCGCTCGACATAGGTGCCGAGCTGCGAAAAATCGAAGATCTCGTTGCGCAGCATGGTGCCGTAGAACGAGCCGCGGATCAGCGCCGTCTCGCGCTTGATCGCGTCTAGGACGGTCGGCAGGTCGCGCTCGTCGATCGGTCTTGCCAGCATCCGCTTCAGCGCCATCCAGGCTTCGTTGATGCTTTCCCATGTTTCGCGCGTCAGCGCGGTGCGCACCATGCGCGCATTGTTGCGGGCCGTCTCGATCGACGACATCGTGCTCGAAGGGTTCGACGTGTCGCGAAGCAGGAAATCGGAGACGTTGGCGGCCGTATAGTCCTGGTATTTCTGAGTGAAGGTGACATCCGAGCCGGCGCTGAGCAGCACCGAATTCCACTCTTCCGACGCGCTCTGTGTGCGGGTCAGCGCCATGCGCAACCCGGCATCGACCAGCCGCGCCATGTTTTCAGCCCGCTCGATGTAGCGGTTCATCCAGTAGAGCCCGTTGGCGGTGCGGCCGAGAAGCATGGGAGGCCCTTCGGGCTAGTGAGTAGGGAATAGTGAGTAGAGAATAGTAAGCGCTTGAATCTCAATGGAATATGGCATTTCCCGGTCCCCTCTTCTACTCACTACTGGCTATTCCCTACTGCCTACTGCCTATTCGCTCTCTCAATCATCCAGCACCCAGGTGTCCTTCGTGCCGCCGCCTTGCGAGGAATTGACCACCAGCGAGCCTTCCTTGAGCGCGACGCGGGTCAGCCCGCCGGGCACGATCTGGATGCGGTCGGACACCAGCACGTAAGGTCGGAGATCGACGTGGCGCGGCGCCAGGCCCTTGTCGGTCAGGATCGGACAGGTCGACAGCGCCAGAGTGGGCTGCGCGATGTAGTTGGAAGGTTTTGCCGCCAGTTTCTTGGCGAAATCCTGGCATTCCTTTTTCGTCGCCGCCGGCCCCACCAGCATGCCATAGCCGCCCGAGCCGTGCACTTCCTTGATCACCAGTTCGTGGATATGCTCGAGCACGTATTTCAGGCTGTCCGCTTCCGAACAGCGCCAAGTCGGGATGTTGCCGAGGATCGCCTTGCGGCCGGTGTAGAATTCGACGATCTCGGGCATGTAGGAATAGATCGCCTTGTCGTCGGCGATGCCGGTGCCCGGCGCATTGGCGATGGTGATGTTGCCGGCACGATAGACATCCATGATGCCTGGCACGCCAAGCGCCGAATCCGGCCGGAAGGTCAGCGGGTCGAGAAAGGAATCGTCGACACGGCGGTAGAGCACGTCGATCTGCTTGTAGCCCTCGGTCGTGCGCATCGCGACATGGCCGTCGACCACGCGCAGATCCTGCCCCTCGACCAGCTGCACGCCCATCTGGTCGGCGAGAAAAGCGTGTTCGAAATAGGCGGAATTGAAACTGCCGGGCGTCAGCACCGCGATGGTCGGCGCACCCTTGGTGCCTTGCGGGCGAACCGCCTCCAGGGACTGGCGCAGAAGCTGCGGATAGTTCTCCACCGGCCGCACCTTGATCTTCTGGAACAGCTCGGGAAACAGCTGCATCATCGTTTCGCGGTTCTCCAGCATGTAGGAGACGCCGGAGGGTGTGCGCGCATTGTCCTCCAGCACGTAGAATTCGTCCTCACTGATGCGGACGATGTCGACGCCGATAATGTGGGTGTAGACGCCGGCCGGCGGCCGAACGCCGATCATTTCCGGCAAAAACGCCTCGTTCTTGGCGATCAATTCCCTGGGAACGCGGCCGGCTCGGAGGATTTCCTGCCGATGGTAGATATCGTCGAGAAAGGCGTTCAGCGCCTGCACGCGTTGTTCGATGCCTTGCGTGAGGCGGCGCCACTCATTGCCTGAAATGATGCGTGGGACGATATCGAAAGGGATCAGCCGTTCGGAAGCTTCCTGCTCGCCATAGACTGCGAAGGTTATGCCGGTCTTGCGGAAGACGCGTTCGGCGTCCTGCATCTTCTCGGTAAGTCTGGCTGGATCCTGCTCCTTCAGCCAGCGATCGTAAGCCGAATACGGTCTTCTCAATCCGGAGACTTCCGGAAGCATTTCATCGAACGCTGGCAATCGCGTACTCCCCTGTGACACCATTTCACTGGCGTCGCTGGAGAAAATCAAGCGCAATCGGTGATTTGGGGGAAGCGGGCGATCAGTATCTTGCGGCTGCCTAAAATTGAGGCAGCCTAAATATGACCTTGATCAGCCTTTGCCTCCTGCCCGGGCAACAGCGTTTGGCGGCTAGAATGCGCGGAAGGTGACGACGGTGAAGGTATCCTTGATGCCGGGGAGAATCTGCACCTTCTCGTTGACGAAATGGCCGACGTCTTCCTCATCGTCGACATAGAACTTGGCGAGCAGATCGTAGTTGCCGGCGGTGGAGTAGATCTCCGAGGCGATCTCGGCATCGGCAAGCGCGCTGGCAACCTCATAGGATTTGCCCAGCTCGCATTTGATCTGCACGAAAAACGCCTTCATGGCTTCGTCCCGCTAAACNTTCAGACGTGTGCTCTTCCGATCTGCTCGCATTTGATCTGCACGAAAAACGCCTTCATGGCTTCGTCCCGCTAAACGTCCAAGTCCAAGCGGCCCTTCTGGCAGACTGGAGGCGGGCTTTCAAGCGTTGGAATCCAACCTTAGCCGGCCCGAGCCTTGGCCGCAGCTTCCGGTAGCTCGGTTATCGTCTTTGCGAATATTCGCAATCGCTGAAACCGCGATATGCCGCGGAGCGTATATTATGATGCGTCTTCGGACAGCGATTTTGAGGGAAGCCCTTTTCGAGGGACAACGGAGACAGGCCATGCGCCGCGCCTTTTTCGCATTCGCAGTCATTCCATTCATCTTCGTGTCGTCCATCTTCATGTCACCCATCTTCATATCACCCATCTTCATATCAGGAGCCTTTGCCGGCGATGCCGAGATCAAGGCCGGCCAGGCTGTCATCGACGGTCAGTTGAAAGCCCTCATAGCCAATGACGGCGCCAGGGCCTACAGCTTCGCCGCGCCAAACGTGAAGCAGGTCTTCCCGACCGTCGACGCCTTCATGAACATGGTGACCAACGGCTACCCGCCGGTGCGCAGGCCACAATCCTATGCCTTCGGCAAGGTCGAGCAGACGGGCCCGGGTTCGATTATCCAGCAGGTGCTGATCGTCGGACCCGACGGCAAGAACTACGAGGCGGTCTATACGCTGCAGCAGCAGCCCGACGGCACGTTCCAAATCACCGGCTGCAGCTTGCGGGCGTCGAATTCGCTGAGCACCTGAGCAGAGAGCGCTTAATAGCGCGCCCTGCCTCCCGACATATCGAACACCGCTCCAGTGTTGAACGCGCTGGCATCGGAGCATAGCCAAAGCACCAATGCCGCGACCTCATCCGCGGAGCCGAGACGCCTGAGCGGACTGGCGTTGATCATCTCGTCGACGACATCGTTGCCAAGGCGCCTGATGAGTTCGGTGTCGATCGGCCCCGGCGCGACACAATTGACGCGGATTTCGGTGTCACTGACCTCACGCGACAATGCCTTCGTGAAGGCAATGATACCCGCACTTGCCGCGGAATAGGCTGCTAGGTTCGGCAGTCCCTCCTTGCCCGCCAGCGAACCCATGTTGACGATACGACCATTCCCGGCTTTGCGCATGATCGGGAGAACCTGGTGGGTGACTTCGAAAACGCCCATCAGGTTGACGCCGATGATGCGTTGCCACTCTATCGGATCGAAGGCCTCGAACCCGCGATAACTGCCAAGGTAGCCTGCATTGTTAATGACGATATCGATCCGCCTGCCATTGGCTATGATCCCGGCCAAGGCGTCCTTTATCTGGTGTGCCTTGGTCACATCGACAGTCTGGCAATGGGCGCCATCGAGAGGCAAGGGATCTGCATCCCATATCCAGACATCGGCACCGGACTGTATCAACTGTGTGGCAACGGCTTTGCCGATGCCTCTTGAGCCGCCGGTCACGATCGCGGTCTTGCCACCGAAGTCATAAGTCACGGTCATGGTTTAACCCCGACCGGACTCTGCGTCCGGACAATCGACCAGTCAATCGTTGTCAGGTAGATGCACGCTCGTTCAAAGGACGGGAATATCGCCTCTCGCCCAACCCTCGGTGATTTCTGCACCGCGCGCCTCGAAGGTCTGCGCCTCGATCGCGGCGCGGATATCCTGCATAAGCTTTTGATAATACGAGAGATTATTCCAGGTCAGCAGCATCGCACCAAGTGCTTCCTGCGAGCGCACCAGATGGTGCAGATAGGCGCGCGAATAATCCCGCGCCGCCGGGCAGTCGCTTTCCTCGTCGAGCGGGCGCGGATCGTCGGCGTGGCGGGCATTGCGCAGATTGACCTTGCCGCGCCTGGTGTAGGCAAGGCCGTGGCGGCCGGCCCGCGTCGGCATCACGCAATCGAACATGTCGACGCCGCGCGCCACCGATTTCAGGATGTCGTCGGGCGTGCCGACGCCCATGAGATAGCGCGGCTTGTCGTCAGGCAGTTCCGGACAGGTGATGTCAAGCATCTCCAGCATCACCGCTTGCGGTTCGCCGACTGCGAGCCCGCCGACCGCATAGCCTTTCAAATTCATCGCGCTCAACGCCTGCGCCGAGCGCACCCTCAGTGCCGCGTTGTCGCCGCCTTGCACGATGCCGAACATCGCCTTGCCCGGCTGGTCGCCGAACGCCGTCTTGCAGCGCTCGGCCCAGCGCAGCGACAGTTCCATGGCGCGCTCGATTTCCTTGATCTCGGCCGGCAGCGCCGTGCATTCGTCGAGCTGCATCTGGATGTCGGAATCGAGCAGACCCTGGATCTCGATCGAGCGCTCCGGCGACATCTCGTAGGCAGCGCCGTCGATATGCGAGCGGAAGGTGACGCCCTTTTCGGTCAGCTTCCGCAGCTTCGACAGCGACATCACCTGAAAACCGCCGCTGTCGGTCAGGATCGGCTGCGGCCAGCGGGCAAACTCGTGCAAGCCGCCAAGCCGCGCCACGCGCTCGGCTCCGGGCCGCAGCATCAGATGATAGGTGTTGCCAAGGATGATGTCGGCGCCGACGCCGCGCACCTGGTCCATGTACATGGCCTTGACCGTGCCGCCAGTGCCGACCGGCATGAAGGCCGGCGTGCGGATTTCGCCGCGTGGCATGTCGATCAGGCCACGCCGTGCCTTGCCGTCGGTCGCCAGAACCTTGAAAGAGAACGGCTTAGCCATTGAATTCCTTGTCATGAACCGGCGCGTCCGGCGCTTGGCTGTCGAGCGACTGGCGATATTGGATGCAGCCGCGCATGAATTTGGGCCAAGGCGGCACCGCAATGGATGGCTCGGTCTTCTCCGGCAGCAGATGCCAGAGGTCGGGATGATGCCAGCACAGATCATGCCCGGAAGCATCGCGGTGTGCGCGAATGCCGGCGCGCAATTTTTTCACCTCCGCGATCAGGCTTTCGCGATCGAGGGCTTGCAGATCATCGTCCATCGCTCGTCTCCGCTCGATAAAGCAGGCTTGCGTCTCCATACGAATAGAACCTGTAGCGCTCGGCGATGGCATGCGCATAGGCGGTACGCATCGTCTCCAGGCCACTGAAGGCCGACACCAGCATGAACAGGGTCGAGCGCGGCAGATGGAAATTGGTCATCAGCATGTCGGCGGTGCGAAAGCGATAGCCGGGCGTGATGAAGATGTCGGTCGGTCCGGACCATTCAGCCAATGTGCCGTCGTCACGCGCGGCACTTTCCAGCAAGCGCAGCGACGTCGTGCCGACGGCGATGATGCGCCCGCCCCTCGCCTTCGCATCGTTGAGCGCCTCGGCGGTCGCCGCGCTGACCGAACCGATCTCGGCATGCATTTTGTGGTCGGTGGTGTCGTCCGCCTTCACCGGCAGGAACGTGCCGGCGCCGACATGAAGCGTCACGAACCGCCGTTCGACGCCCTTGGCGTCGAGCGCGGCAAACAGCTCCGGGGTGAAATGCAGGCCAGCGGTGGGCGCCGCAACGGCTCCTTCCTCCCGGGCATAGATGGTCTGGTAGTCGGCCCGGTCGCGCTCGTCGTCATCACGCTTCGAGGCGATATAGGGCGGCAGCGGTATGTGGCCGACGGCATGCAGCGCCTCGTCCAGGAATGGCCCCGAAAGGTCGAAGCCGAGCAGCGCCTCGCCGCCCTCGCCCTTTTCGATCACCGTCGCGTCGAGCTGGCCGAGGAAACAGGAATTGCCGTCATGGCCGAAATGGATGCGGTCGCCGGCGGCAACGCGCTTGCCCGGGCGCATGAAGGCGAGCCAGCGATCCGGCGCCATGCGCATGTGCAGCGTGGCCTCGACCTGCGCCTGCGCCTCGCCGCGTCGCCTTATGCCTTTGAGCTGCGCCGGGATGACCTTGGTGTCGTTGAACACCAGCACGTCGCCGGCCCTGAGCAAGGACGGCAGATCGCGAACCCTGCGATCGTCGAGCGCCTCGCCCGGTCTGACCACCAGCATCCCAGCGCTGTCGCGCGGCTCCGCCGGTCGAAGCGCGATGCGCTCCTCCGGCAGGTCGAAATCGAAGAGATCGACACGCATCAGAAGAGCCGGACGAGCAGCGCTCCGGCCAAGAGCAGCACCGCGCCGGCAACGCGGCCGAGCGAGATTTCACGCACCGCGACACCGAGGAAGCCTATGCGGTCGATGAGCATGCCGGCCAGCAGTTGCCCTGCAACCAGGAACGCCATCAGTGCGGCGGCACCGATGCGGGGCGTGAGGATCGTCGACAGCGTGACGTAAAAGCCGCCGAGCATGCCCCCGGCGACGAACAGCCAGGGCGCCGGCGCCTTCCAGTCGAGCGAGATGCCCTGCAGCTTGACCACGATGACGGCGATGATGCCGAGCACCACCGCGCCTGACAGGAACGAGAACGCGGCCGCCGCGACCGGCAGCCCCAGGCCGCGCGCCAGCTGCGAGTTGATCGGCGCCTGAATGGCAATGAAGGCGCCTGACAGGATGCCGAGAAGCGACCAGACGACGCCCATCATTGTCGTATTACCTTACTTGACGTCGGCCGCGACCTTCAGCGACACGATCTTGTCGGGATCCTGCACCGGCTCGCCGCGCTTGATCTTGTCGACATTGTCCATGCCCTCGATGACCTGGCCCCAGACCGTGTACTGGCGGTTGAGGAAGGCGGCATCGTCGAAGCAGATGAAGAACTGCGAATTGGCCGAGTTCGGGTTCTGCGAACGCGCCATCGAACAGGTGCCGCGGCCGTGGTTGGCATTGGAGAATTCGGCCTTCAGGTCCGGCTTGTCGGAGCCGCCCATGCCGGCACGGGAAGGAGCAAAGGTCGGCTTGCTCGAATTGCCGAACTTGACATCCCCGGTCTGCGCCATGAAGCCTTCGATGACGCGGTGGAAGACCACGCCGTCATAGGCGCCTTCCCGAGCCAGTTCCTTGATGCGGGCGACATGGCCAGGTGCCAGGTCGGGGAGAAGTTCGATGACGACCTTGCCCTTGGTCGTTTCCATGATGAGCGCGTTCTCGCGGTCCTTGATCTCGGCCATGTCAGTTATCCTTTTGATAAAACAGATTGATTTGACAATTTTATTTGTCTGCGGCGATGCGCACTTTGATCATCCGGTCGGGATCTGCGACCGTACCGTTGTCCGCCTCGTCGCCCTTCTTGATCTTGTCCACCAGGTCCATGCCGCTGACTACATTGCCGACGATGGTGTACTGCCCGTCGAGCGGCGGCGCCGGCGCGAACATGATGAAGAACTGCGAGTTTGCGGAGTTCGGGTCCTGCGAGCGGGCCATGCCGACCACGCCGCGCTTGTAGTGTTCGGTCTGCGAGAACTCGGCCGGCAGGTCGGGCAGGTCGGAACCGCCAGTGCCGACGGCCTGGGCGTTGAAACCCTTCTCCATGTTGCCGAATTTGACGTCGCCGGTCTGCGCCATGAAGCCGTCGATGACACGGTGGAAGGCGACGTTGTCGTAGGCATGATCACGCACAAGCTTCTTGATCTGCGCGACATGCTTGGGCGCCAGGTCGGGCCGCAGCGCGATGGTCACGTCGCCGCCCTTCAGTGTGATGATCATGGTGTTTTCGGGATCGGCGGCATGGGCCGAGACCGATGCGGTCACGAGACCGGCAAGCACGACGAGGAACGAGGCGAGCTTTTTCAGCTGCATGGTCTTCTCCGAGAAACTTATTTTGCGAATTTGGCGGTGAGCGCACCGGCGACGGCCGCCGGCACGAAGGGGCGGATGTCGCCTCCCATCGAGGCTATCTGGCGCACAAGTGTGGCGGTAATGGTGCGTACCGACGGGCTGGCGGGCAGAAAAACCGTCTGCAATTCCGGCGCCATGGTCTCGTTCATGCCGGCCATCTGCATTTCGTAGTCGAGATCGGTGCCGTCGCGCAGGCCGCGGATCATGATCGAGGCGCCTTCTCTCCTGGCGGCGTCGATGACCAGCCCGTCAAAGGCGACCACCTTGATGCGGCCGCCCTCCCTGCCGAATTCGGCCTTGGTGGCGGCTTCGATGAGCTGCACCCGCTCCTCGAAGGAGAACAGCGGCTTCTTGCCCGGATGAATGCCGATCGCGGCATAGACGATGTCGGCCACGGCCAGCGATGCTTTCAGCACATCGAGATGGCCGTTGGTCAGCGGGTCGAAAGAGCCGGCATAGAGGGCAATTCGTTCAGTCATGGCTGGTGCTTCTAGCGAGCCTCCGCCGCAAAGGCAAATCCGATCGGCGCTGAAGCCGTGAACCTTTTCCGCCGTATGAACGACAAATGAACGCGCTGATCACGAAGCCTTCACGCAGCGTTCACTAGGTTGCACCTTAATAAGATGAAACCAAAATCCCATCTATCCGTTGTAAGGCGCAGGAGAACACGCACATGCTGATCTACATGCTCGCCACCGCAATGACCGTCGCCATGCTGATCGCCACAGTATTCGGGCTGCATCAGGAGGCGCAACGGGTCCGCGTCAAGGCCACCACCAAGCGCTTCGAAGGCTTCGGCCCCCGCAAGCCCTACCGTCACTACTAAGTCAGTCCAGACTTGCTGCCGCGCCGGCCAATAGGCCGGCGTTGCTATGTCCAGAACCTGCCGCGGCAGTTATTCCGCGCCATCCGTGCCGGCGTCCGGCGCCAGATTGGTCTCGGAACCGCCCTCGACGGCTTCTTCGATTTCCTCGTCCGCTTGCGGTTCGGAAATTCGCTCGACCGAAACCACCTTTTCACCCTCAGCCGTGTTGAAGATGGTCACGCCCTTGGTGGCGCGGCTGGCGAAACGGATGCCGTTGACCGGTACCCGGATGACGGTGCCGCCGTCCGACACCAGCATGATCTGGTCGTCATTGCCGACCGGGAAGGTCGCCACCAGCTGGCCGATCTCGGCGGTTTTCGACACGTCGGTAGCGCGGATGCCCTTGCCGCCGCGGCCGGTCAGGCGGAAATCGTAGGACGAGGAGCGCTTGCCGTAGCCATATTCGGTCACCGTCAGCACGTACTGCTCATGCGCCTTGAGCTCTTCGTAACGGCTGTCGGAAAGCTCCGTCTCCTCGCCGATCTCCTCATTGGTCAGCGCGATCTCTTCTTCCTCTCCCGCCGTCTCGGCGGCAAGCCGCCGCTCCGACGCCGCCCGCTTGAGGTAAGCGGCACGCTCCGCCGGAGAAGCATCGACATGCTCGATCACCGACATGGAGATGATGCGGTCGGTCGCAGCCATGGTGATGCCGCGCACGCCGACGGAATTGCGGCTCTGGAAGACGCGCACGTCGCCGACGGAGAAGCGGATGCACTGACCCGAATTCGCCGTCAGAAGCACATCGTCATTGTCGGTGCAGGTCTCGACGCCGAGGATCTCGTCGCCCTCCTCCTCCAGCTTCATCGCAATCTTGCCGTTGCGGTTGACCTGGACGAAGTCGGACAGCTTGTTACGGCGCACGGTGCCGCGCGTCGTGGCGAACATCACGTCGAGCTCGCCCCAGCTCGTCTCGTCCTCCGGCAGCGGCATGATGGTGGTGATGCGCTCGCCCTGCTCCAGCGGCAGCATGTTGATCAGCGCCTTGCCGCGTGATTGCGGATTGCCGATCGGCAGCCGCCAGACCTTTTCCTTGTAGACGATGCCGCGCGAGGAGAAGAACAGCACCGGCGTGTGCGTGTTGGCCACGAACAGCCGGGTCACGAAATCCTCTTCCTTGGTCGACATGCCGGAGCGGCCCTTGCCGCCACGGCGCTGCGCCCGGTAGAGCGAAAGCGGCACGCGCTTGATGTAGCCGGAATGGCTCACCGTCACGACCATGTCCTCGCGTTGGATCAGGTCCTCGTCTTCCATGTCCGCGCCGCCGTCGGTGAGTTCGGTGCGGCGTGGCGTGCCGAACTCGTCGCGCACGGCGGCAAGCTCGTCCTTGACGATCTGCTGGACCCGCGCGCGGGACGACAAAATGTCCAGATAATCAATGATTTCGGTGCCGATCGAGTTCAATTCGTCGGCGATTTCGTCGCGGCCAAGTGCCGTCAGGCGCTGCAGGCGCAGTTCGAGGATGGCGCGCGCCTGTTCCTCGGACAGATTGTAAGTGCCGTCCTCGTTGATGCGATGGCGCGGATCGTCGATCAAAAGGATCAGCGACTCGACATCGCCCGACGGCCAGCGCCGCTCCATCAACTGCTCACGCGCCGTCTGCGGATCCGGCGCGGTGCGGATCAGCTTGATCACTTCGTCGATGTTGGCGACGGCGATGGCCAGACCCACCAGCACATGGGCGCGGTCGCGCGCCTTGCGCAGCAGGAATTTCGTGCGCCTCGTGATCACCTCTTCGCGGAAGGAGACGAACGCCCTCAGCATATCGGTCAGGTTCATCACTTCCGGCTTGCCGCCGTTCAGCGCCACCATATTGGCGCCGAACGAGGTCTGCAGCGGCGTGAAGCGGTAAAGCTGGTTGAGGATGACGTCGGCAACGGCGTCGCGCTTCAGCTCGATGACGACGCGGTAGCCCTGGCGGTCGCTTTCGTCACGGATGTCGGAAATTCCCTCGATGCGCTTGTCGCGCACCAGTTCGGCCATCTTCTCGATCATCGAGGCCTTGTTCACCTGGTAGGGAACCTCGGTGATGATGATCGATTCACGGTCGTTGCCGCGCTGTTCGATGTTGACCTTGCCGCGCATGACGATGGAACCGCGGCCGGTCGCATAGGCGCTGTAGATGCCGGAACGGCCAAGCACGATGCCGCCGGTGGGGAAATCCGGCCCCGGAATGATCTCCATCAGCGCCGGCAAGTCGATCGCCGGATTGTCGATGATGGCGATCGCGCCGTTGCAGACTTCGCTCAGATTGTGCGGCGGAATGTTGGTGGCCATGCCGACCGCAATGCCGCCGGAACCGTTGACCAGAAGGTTGGGGAAGCGCGCCGGCAGCACCTTCGGCTCGGTGTCAGACGCATCATACGTGTCCTGGAAATCGACGGTGTCCTTGTCGATGTCCTCCAGCAATTCATGCGCGACCTTGGTCAGGCGCGATTCGGTGTAGCGCATCGCCGCCGGCGGATCGCCGTCGATCGAGCCGAAATTGCCCTGCCCGTCGATCAGCGGCACGCGCAGCGACCAATCCTGCGCCATGCGCACCAAGGCGTCATAGATCGAGGCATCGCCATGCGGATGGTATTTACCCATCACATCGGCGACCGGGCGTGCCGACTTCACGTATTTGCGGTTCCAGTGGTAGCCGCTCTCATGCGCCGCATAGAGAATGCGGCGATGCACCGGCTTGAGACCATCGCGCACATCGGGCAGCGCACGGCTGACGATCACGCTCATGGCGTAAGACAGGTAGGAGCTCTGCATCTCCTCGATGATGGAGATCGGCTCGATGCCGGTAGGGCCGCCGTCGGCGCCGCGCGGTGTTTTTTGGTCGGTCAAATCGGATCACAATCTAATCAGGAATCACTTGACGCTTATATAGGAAGCACGGCCGAAACTCCAATATTCGCGGCACTTTTCCAGTGTCATTTTTGGTGGTAATTTCAAAAGGATACCGCTAATTGCGACGATATGGCCACAACGCTTTTGGCCGCCAAGGCAAAAGCCGACAAGGTACCAACTTCGCCGCACGAAAGCCGCGGACGCGCTGAATTTGGAGCCCGTGGCTGCCTTGCGAGCGCTGAGCGGGTGGCTGCGCCGCGATCTCGACGGCGACTGATCGCAGGTTGGCGGTACGTGCCGACGTCGGACTGAGCCCGCTTCAGCCGAGACGCCCGCTTGCCAGGGCGCTTGATCGGCGACCGCGATAGTTGCCCGGCGTCTCGCCCATGATGCGCCGGAAACGGCGGTTGAAAGTCGACAGATCGTTGAAGCCAGCCTCGAAGGCGATCGCCGAGATCGTATCGTTCGACATGCGCAGCCGCACCGCCGCGCGGTGCAGCCGGGTCTTGAGCAGGAACTGATAGGGCGTCATGCCGGCGATCTGCCGGAAGGTGCGCAGGAAATGATAGGGACTGGTCGCCGTTTCATCGGCCAACACTGAAAGCGAAACCGGCCCGTCGGCATCCAGCTCGATGCGCCGCACCGCCTCGGCCACCCGCTTCTGGTCGCGGCGGCTCGGGGCGCGCCTGGCAGGCGTGGCGCTGGAAACCGTGGCGACTGCGGCAGCGGCAATGCGCACGGACAATTCCTCGAAGGCGTCCTTGTCGGCCATTTCGCGCGCGGCTTCCGCCTCGGCCAACAATGGTGCCAACGCCGGCAAAGGCGGCAGGCGTGGCGCGTCGAAGGCAGGTTTCCTGGCGCCTGGCACATCGGCCACGATCCGTTCCATGTAGTCCGGCCTGAAATGGAACGAGAGGCAACGGTCGCCGCCGACATGTTCGTGACCGCATTCGTAGCAGGTGCCGGGATTGCCGAGCAGCAGCGCGCCGGGTGCCAGCATCGCGGTGCCTTGCTGCGCGCGGTAGCGGAACGTGCCGCTGGTCACCGCCGCGACACAAAAATCCCGATGCGCCTCCTCAAACGGCCGGTCGCCGGCGCCGGCCGTGCAGATCACATCCGCCACCAGCCAGGTCCAAATGCGAGCGTATGCGTTGTGGCCATCATGGGCCGAAATATAGCAATTTTTCCCAAGCCCAGAACCCCGTCACCGGCTAATCCTCACGGTCTCCTGACAAAAAGAGACCACGGCCATGTTCGACCCCTTTGCCGAAGCACTGCACAGCCCCGGACCGATCGGCGGGCTTGCCGAAAAACTCAATCTTTACGGCCGCTTCGTCGGTGCCTGGACATTCGACGCCTCGCGCCACCTCGAGGACGGCACGGTGCTGACCGGGCGTGGCGAGGTGCATTTCGGCTGGGTGCTGGAAGGCCGCGCCATCCAGGACGTCTGGATCCTGCCCGCACGGAACATTGGCTCCCAGCCTTCGCTCGGCAAATGGACGTTCTATGGCACGACGCTGCGGGTCTATGATCCCGCCGCGGACGCCTGGCACATCTTCTGGAGCGATCCGCGCAACCAGTACTTCAGCCGCCAGCTTGGCCGCGCCGAGGGCGACACGATCGTGCAGGTCGGCGCCGACGGCACCGGCTCCTCGGTGCGCTGGAGTTTTTCGCGCATCACCGAAGACAGCTTCCGCTGGCTTGGCGAGCGTTCGCACGACGATGGCACGACATGGCGGCTCGAAGTCGAATTCCTGGCCCGCCGCGCGAACGAAGTTCGAAATGAAAGGTAGCGGTCCCTCACGCCCCCTCTGGCCTGCCAGCATTTCACGCCACAGCCTGTTTTCAGTACCCCTGCTTTGCTCTACCAATTGCAGGCACGGGCTCGGCCCGGCGGGAGGGGTCAGAGATGCCGAGCTTCGACAGCTTGTTCAACGCCTTCGTCACCATTCTGGTGACCATCGACCCGCCCGGCCTGGCGCCGCTGTTCCTCGCCGTGACGCGCGGCATGAACCGCGAGGAGCGCCAGCAGGTCTCGATCCGCGCCTCAGTCATCGGCTTCCTAGTGATGGCGCTGTTCGCCGTCGCCGGCGCCTCCATCCTGTCGGTGTTCGGCATCACGCTGCCAGCCTTCCGTGTCGCCGGCGGTTTTCTGCTGTTCTTCATCGCCTTTGAAATGGTGTTCGAGCGCCGGCAGGACCGCAAGGAGAAGATCGGCGACGTCGCCATCACCAAGGACATGATCCACAACATCGCCGCTTTCCCGCTGGCGATCCCGCTGATTGCCGGCCCCGGCGCCATTTCGGCGACGGTGCTGCTCTCCGGCTCGTTTCAGGGTTTTGCGGCGCAAGCCGCGCTGGTCGGCATCATCTTCGTCTGCCTCGCCATCACCTATCTGGTGTTCGTGCTGTCGGAGCGCATCGACCGCATCCTCGGCCAGACCGGGCGTTCGATCCTGACCCGCCTGCTCGGCGTTATCCTGGCGGCGCTCGCAGTGCAGTTCGTGGCGGATGGCATCAAGGCGCTGATGGCGAGTTGAACAGTAATCCCTACTGCCTACTGCCTACTGCCTACTGCCTACTGCCTACTGCCTACTGCGTCGTATCGATCACTTCGAAATCATGCGTGATCGTCGCCGTCTTGGCCAGCATTGCCGAGGCAGAGCAGTATTTCTCGATCGACAGGTCGATCGCCCGCTTGACCTTGTCCGGCGAGAGGCCTCTGCCCTTGACGATAAAATGCATGTGGATGCGGGTAAATACCCTGGGCTCGGTTTCGGCCCGGTCGGAATCGAGTTCGACGACGCAGTCCTCGACCGCCTCGCGGCCCTTTTCAAGGATGTGAACGACATCATAGGCCGAACAGCCGCCAGTGCCGATCAGTACCAACTCCATCGGGCTCGGCCCCGGCGTCTTGCCTTCCGGGCCGGACGCGGTTCCCAGCACGACCTTGTGACCGCTGCCGGACTCACCGATGAAGGTGCGTTCCTCCACCCATTTCACGCGTGCTTTCATCGAAGTCGTCCTTCACCGTGTTCCTTGACCGCCCGGTCGGCGCTCAATTCGACAACGCAAAACCCCGAAAGTCCATTGGGACTCCCGGGGCACAATGCTTGATCCAAGCTTGATCCAAAACTGGGCTTGGCCAAAAACTGGCGGCCGCCGTTTCGATCAGAGCCCGTCGTGATCAGAACGGGATTTCGTCGTCCAGCTCGCGCGACGAACCGCCGCCACCGCCGCCCCTGGGAGCGCTGCCGCCGCCGCGATTGAAGCTCTCGTTCGGGCTGGACTGGCCGAAATCGGAACCACGGCTGTTGCCGCCGGAATAGCCACCGACCTGGCCACCCTCGCCCTGACCGCGCGCGTCGAGCATCTGCAGCTCGCCACGGAATTTCTGCAGCACGACTTCCGTCGTGTATTTGTCGGCGCCGGTCTGGTCCTGCCATTTGCGCGTCTGCAGCTGGCCCTCGACATAGACCTTCATGCCCTTCTTCAGGTACTGCTCGGCGACCTTGGCTATGCCCTCATTGAAGATGACGACGTTGTGCCACTCGGTCTTTTCCTTGCGCTCGCCCGAATTCTTGTCGCGCCAGCTTTCCGACGTGGCGATGCGAATGTTGACGACCGGCTCGCCCGAGTTCAGGCGGCGGATTTCAGGGTCCGCACCGAGATTGCCGACCAGAATGACCTTGTTGACGCTACCCGCCATGATATTTCTCCGCGCTCATCCGAAACAAATTTTTGTCGCAGCACCTTACAGGCTGCGAATGTCAGCCGCCTGCTAAGGCTGGCTTTTCCCACAAGGTTTTTGTTCCCTTTTCGTTCCTATATGCACCGCCGCTGATTGTCAAGGAATGGCAGCAATGCCCGAGCCCCGCATATGGGTTTCAAAACGCCACTTGCCAAATCAATAAGTATCGACTTATGCTTTCGCCATGATCGAAGCAGAGATTTTCCGCGCCCTGGCCGACCCGACGCGCCGCGCCGTCTTCGAGCGTCTCGCCACGGCAGAGATGAGCGTGTCGGAACTGCGCAGCGGCCTGACGGTGTCACAGCCGGCCGTGTCGCAGCATCTGGCGGTGCTGCGCAGCGCCGGCCTCGTGGTCGAGCGGCGGGCCGGCCGCAATGCCTACTACCGCGCCGATCCGCAGGGGCTTGCCCCCCTGCTCTCCTGGATCGAGCGCTACCGGACCTTCTGGCCGGAGCGTATCGAAAGGTTGAAGACGGTTTTGAAGGATATGGATCAGTGAAGGGTTTGGGCCAGTGAAGGATTGGGATCGATGAACGCCAAAAACCAAAACGAAGTCGCCCAGGATGCGCTGGAGTTCGAATACGATCTTGCCGAGCCGCCCGAAAAGGTGTGGCGGGCGCTGACGGTGCCGGAATTGCTGGCCGCCTGGATGATGCCGAACGACATCAGGCCGCAGGCCGGCAGCCGTTTTGCCTTCGCGGGACCGGAGGCTCCGATCGAATGCGAAATCCTCGACGCCGAGCCCGAACGCCTGCTGCGCTATTCCTGGCGCGAGCACCCGGGCGATGCGACACGGCAGGACCCGCTCGACAGCACCGTCACCTTCACGCTTGCCCGCACCGTTTCCGGCGGCACGCATCTGCGCATCGTCCATGACGGCTTTGCCCGCAAAGCCATGCCCGCCGTCGCCATGGCGGGCGCCGGCTGCCGGCTTTCGCTGGGGTTGGGCCGGGCCGGAATGCCCCTCGCCGCGAACACACCGCGCCTGCTGCTGCGCGCGGCCTGAACATGGAAAATCGGAGAAGCAAAATGAGCGGTGTTGCCAATCTGGTGCCGATGGTGATCGAGCAATCGAGCCGCGGCGAACGCGCCTTCGACATTTTCTCGCGGCTGCTGCGCGAGCGGATCATCTTCATCAATGGCGAGATCAACGACGACATCTCGGCGCTGGTCTGCGCACAGCTTTTGTCGCTGGAGTCGGACAACCCCGACAAGGAGATCTCGCTCTACATCAACTCGCCGGGCGGCGTGGTGACCAGCGGCTTCGCCATCTACGACACCATGCAGTACATCAGTTGCCCGGTGTCGACCGTGTGCATGGGATTTGCCGCGTCGATGGGGTCGTTCCTGCTGATGGCAGGCACGCCGGGCCGTCGTATCTCGTTGCCGAACGCCACCATCCTGCTGCATCAGCCGCTGGGCGGCTTCCAGGGCCAGGCGTCCGATATCCAGCGCCATGCCGAGCGCATCGTCCAGACCAAACGGCATATGGCGGAACTCTACGCGCAGCATTGCGGCCGCAGCTATGAAGAGGTCGAACGCACGCTGGACCGCGACCATTTCATGACCGCCCGCGAAGCACAGGCATGGGGCATTGTCGACCACGTCTTCGACACCCGCAAAAAGGCGGCGTAAGGCGAAGCCAGATCGGATATTCTTCCGCCGGATCGGATTTTCTTCGGCTTGCCGAAGATTTGACGAGACCGGTCTGGTTCCGGTGGCGGCACCTCCCTATAATCGGGAGATGACCGACACGCATCCGTCCAGACCATCGCATCGTGTGATCGCCGCCGCCGTGCTCGCCATTGCTGGCCTCGTCTCCGGCATGGCTGTCGCGGAGGATGGCTCGCCGCCGCAGAAGGCCCTGCCCGGCGTGACCGGCGACTATCGCATTGCCAAGCCGGCCCCACAGCCCGAGCCCGACGACGCGTTCCCCAGCAGCGGCAACGGCCAGTTCAAGATCGGCAACACCGATGTCAGGATTTCCGGCAGCATCACCGTCGATGTCGCCACGGGCGGAATGAAACCTCCAAGGTAGGTAACCGCGGCCGGCCCGAGCCCGCACAAAAGAACAGCCCCGCCGTGCCCTAGGGCAAACGGACGGGGCTTTTCTGGATCTCAAATCCAATCTTGCCGGGAGTGTACTGCCGGCGTTTGATTTCGGATGCTTCGCGGCATTCAACCGACGATCCGACTAGTAGTCTCTGATTTTGTGGGATACGGCCGGTCATGGTTTGTCGGGCAGCGTTGAAGCCGACCCTCACACTTGCGCCTGCCGCGGCTCCAGCTAGATGCGGAGCCCTTGGGGACTATCAGGTGGCGTCATGCTCCGCTCCTCTGTCCGTTGCGACATTCGTCTCGAAGCGCAAATCGCAGATGCCTGCGGCGTCTCGCAGGCCGCCTTGGGGCGGCGAGGCCATCGAAAGACGGCCGGCTTCGTTGACATCGGGAGACTGCTCCCGTGAGCCGGCTGCGTCAACCGCCAATAGCCGGTTACGGAAAAATGTGATCTCCGGGAGGTTACGTTCAGGTCAGTTTTTGCACAGCTTTGTCAGGAGCGTGTTCGGCCTTTGTTCTTTCCACTTGCCCGTTCGCGCGAAAGACGGTTAAACGACTTCTGTCGGGAGTTGTGGCGTCTCTCGACGTGGCGGCAAAAACACCTACATAAGGGATGGCCGGGAAAAGCCCGCCAATCCCATGAATTCCAGATCTGAGGCGGCGACCGGCGATGGCCGACCATAAATTCCTTTCCATTCGCGGGGCGCGCGAACACAATCTGAAGAACGTCGATCTCGACCTGCCGCGTGACAGCCTGATCGTCATGACCGGCCTGTCGGGCTCCGGCAAGTCGTCGCTTGCCTTCGACACCATCTATGCCGAAGGCCAGCGCCGCTATGTCGAAAGCCTGTCGGCCTATGCGCGGCAATTCCTCGAAATGATGCAGAAGCCTGACGTCGACCAGATCGACGGCCTGTCGCCGGCCATCTCCATCGAGCAAAAGACCACATCGAAGAACCCACGTTCGACGGTCGGCACCGTCACCGAGATCTACGACTACATGCGCCTGCTGTTCGCGCGCGTCGGCGTTCCCTATTCGCCGGCCACCGGCCTGCCGATCGAGAGCCAGACGGTCAGCCAGATGGTCGACCGCGTGCTGGCGCTCGAGGAAGGCACCCGACTGTTCCTGCTGGCGCCCATCGTGCGCGGCCGCAAGGGCGAATACCGCAAGGAGCTGCTCGAACTGCAGAAGAAGGGCTTCCAGCGCGTCAAGGTCGATGGCGTCTTCTATGAAATCGCCGACGTCCCGGCGCTGGACAAGAAATACAAGCATGACATCGACGTCGTCGTCGACCGCATCGTCGTGCGCGGCGATCTTGCCACGCGGCTTGCCGACTCCATCGAGACGGCGCTGAAGCTCGCCGAGGGGCTTGCGGTGGCCGAGTTCGCCGACAAGCCACTCGACGCCAGCCAAACCGGCGAGGATTCGGTCAACAAGTCGAAGAACGAGACGCATGAGCGCATCCTGTTCTCGGAAAAATTCGCCTGTCCGGTGTCCGGTTTCACCATTCCCGAGATCGAGCCGCGCCTGTTCTCGTTCAACAACCCGTTCGGCGCCTGCCCGACTTGCGACGGTCTCGGCAGCCAGCGTGCCATCGACCCCAACCTTGTCGTGCCCGACGAGAACGTATCGCTGCGCGACGGCGCCGTCAGCCCGTGGGCTAAATCGACCTCGCCCTACTACTCGCAGACGCTCGAAGCGCTGGGCAAGGCTTACAACTTCAAGCTCGGCGACAAGTTCAAGGATCTGACCACTGAGGCCCAGGAGGCGATCCTGCGCGGCACCGGCGAGCGCGAGATCACCTTTCAGTACGATGACGGCTTGCGCTCCTACAAGACGACCAAGACCTTCGAAGGCGTCATCCCCAATCTCGAACGGCGCTGGAAGGAGACCGAATCCGCCTGGATGCGCGAGGAGATCGAGCGCTTCATGTCGGCGACGCCTTGCCCGGTCTGCAAGGGCTACCGGCTGAAGCCGGAAGCTCTGGCGGTGAAGATCGGGGGCAAACACATCGGCGAGGTCACCGAGCAGTCGATCCGAAATGCCGACAAATGGTTCACCGACCTGCCCGCCCAGCTCAACGACAAGCAGAACGAGATCGCGGTGCGGGTGCTGAAGGAGATCCGCGAGCGGCTACGCTTCCTCAACGATGTCGGTCTCGACTACCTGACATTGTCGCGCAATTCCGGCACCCTGTCGGGCGGCGAGAGCCAGCGCATCCGGCTGGCCTCGCAGATCGGCTCGGGCCTTACCGGCGTGCTCTACGTGCTGGACGAGCCGTCGATCGGCTTGCATCAGCGCGACAACACGCGGCTGCTCGACACGCTGAAGCACCTGCGCGACATCGGCAACACGGTGATCGTCGTCGAGCATGACGAGGACGCCATCCTGCATGCCGACTATGTCGTCGACATGGGACCGGCCGCCGGCATCCATGGCGGCGAGATCATCGCCCAGGGCACGCCCCAGCAGGTGATGGCCAACCCCAATTCGATCACCGGCCAATATCTGTCGGGCGCGCTGGAAGTCGCCACCCCTGGTGTTCGGCGTGAGGCGAAAAAGAATCGCCGCCTGAAAATCGTCGGCGCGCGCGGCAACAATCTGAAGAACGTCACCGCCGAAATCCCGCTCGGCACCTTCACCGCCGTCACCGGCGTGTCGGGCGGCGGCAAGTCGACCTTCCTTATCGAGACGCTGTTCAAGGCGGCCTCGCGCCGGATCATGGGCTCGCGCGAGCATCCGGCCGAGCATGACCGCATCGAGGGGCTCGAATTCCTCGACAAGGTCATCGACATCGACCAGTCGCCGATCGGCCGTACGCCGCGTTCGAACCCCGCCACCTATACCGGCGCCTTCACGCCGATCCGCGACTGGTTCGCCGGCCTGCCGGAAGCCAAGGCGCGCGGCTACCAGCCCGGCCGCTTCTCCTTCAATGTCAAGGGCGGCCGCTGCGAGGCCTGCCAGGGCGACGGTGTCATCAAGATCGAGATGCACTTCCTGCCCGACGTCTATGTCACCTGCGATGTCTGCCACGGCAAGCGCTACAACCGCGAGACGCTCGATGTGCTGTTCAAGGGCAAGTCGATCGCCGACGTGCTCGACATGACGGTGGAGGAAGGCGTTGATTTCTTCGCCGCCGTGCCCGGCGTGCGCGACAAGCTCGACACGCTGAAGCAGGTCGGCCTCGGCTACATCCATATCGGCCAGCAGGCGACGACACTGTCCGGCGGCGAGGCGCAGCGGATAAAACTCGCCAAGGAACTGTCGCGCAAGGCGACCGGCAAGACGCTCTACATCCTCGACGAGCCGACCACCGGCCTGCATTTCCACGACGTCGCCAAACTGTTGGAAGTGCTGCACGAACTGGTCGACCAGGGCAACACGGTGGTGGTCATCGAGCACAATCTCGAAGTGATCAAGACCGCCGACTGGGTGCTCGACCTCGGCCCCGAAGGCGGCGACGGCGGCGGCGAGCTTGTCGCGTCCGGCACGCCGGAAGCGATCGTGCGCGAAAAGCGCAGCTACACCGGCCAGTTCCTCAAGGAGCTTCTGGAGCGGCGCCCCGGAGGCAAGCGCGAAGCGGCGGAGTGAGTATGAACCTCAGAGCGGCCCGCCCAGAGGATCTCGCCGCAATCGTTTCGCTGACGCAAGCGGCGTACGCGCCCTATACCGCGCTGTTCGGCGGGCCGCCGATCCCGATCACCGAAGACTATGCGCCGCGCATCGGGCGCGGCGAGGTCTGGCTGCTGGAGAGCAGCGGCGAACTGGCGGGCGTGCTCACACTGGAGCGGCATGAGGACCACGCGATGATCTTCTCCGTCGCGGTGTCGCCCGCCTTCCAGGGCAAGGGTTTTGGCATAAAGCTGCTCAATCACGCGGATCGACAGACGCGTTTGTGGGGCCTGCCGGAGACACGGCTCTACACCAATGCGAAAATGGAACGGAACATCGCGCTCTATCTCGCTTACGGCTATCGCGAAACGGGTCGCCGGCCCAATCCGTACCGGCCAGGATGGGTGCTCGTCGACATGGCAAAGCGGGTAGCCGAGGCCACGACGACGGCCTGATTTTCTAAAACTGGGAGGACGAAAATGAGCAAATCGGGAACAATCCGCTCCGGCATGGGCGGCTGGACCTTCGAGCCGTGGGATAAGTCCTTCTATCCGGACAAGCTTCCGAAGGCCAAGCAGCTGCAATATGCCAGCCGCCAGGTGCCGAGCATCGAGGTCAACGGCACCTATTATTCCAGCTTCAAGGAACCGACCTTCGTCAAATGGGCCAACGAGGCACCGGATGGGTTTGTCTACTCGCTGAAAGGCAATCGCTTCGTCACCAACCGGCGCGTGCTGGGCGAGGCCGGCGAATCGATGATGCGCTTCCTCGGCTCCGGCGTTGCGGCACTTGGCGACAAGCTCGGGCCGATCCTGTGGCAGTTCGCGCCGACCAAGAAATTCGATCCGGACGATTTCGAGGCCTTTCTGAAACTCTTGCCTGAAAAGCAGGATGGCGTTGCGCTGCGCCACGCGCTCGAAGTGCGCAACGACAGTTTCGTGGTGCCGGAGTTCGCGGCCCTGGCGCGCAAATACAAGGCGGCGATCGTCTATGCCGATCATGCCAAATATCCTGACATCGCCGACGTCACCAGTGATTTCGTCTATGCGCGGCTGCAAACCGGCTCGGACGACAATCCCGATTGCTACACGCCAAAGGGCCTCGACGAGTGGGCGGCGCGGGCAAAGACCTGGGCGCAGGGCAAGCAGCCGGAAGACCTGCGGCGTGCCGATCCCAAGACCGATGCGCCGGTCCAGCCGCGCGACGTGTTCGTCTACTTCATCACCGAGGGCAAGGTGCGCGCGCCGTTCGGGGCGATGGCGCTGATGAAGCGAGTGGCTGGCTGACGAGCTTCAGTCGTATCCGGCCACATGCTTAAAGCGCGTCATCTATGCTTTGTACGCGTAGCAAAGCGCCTATTCGTGGCATCTTCGCCACGATCGTAACCTTATCGACACTTCCTTGCCGCATGAATGCGACGACGCCAAGCCGCAGAGCTGGAACCGCCGTCGGCAGGGAAAGAGGGGCATGTCGCTCGACTACACTTCACTTCTGCTGGCTGTCGGTTTTTCCGCTGCTTGCCTGGGCCTGACATTGTTCGGCATGTGGCTGACCGCCCGGTCGGAGCGATTCCTGCTGACATGGGCGACCAGCCTGGTGTTCGTTGTCGGCGATATCTTTGTCTATGACGCCTATATCGACATGCCCGGCCGCCTGCTGGGCATCGCCGCGCTGGCCTTCCTGCTGATTGGTTTTTCGACCATGCTGGGCGCCGCCTACCAGTTCAGGACCGGCGGTTCGCCGATGCCGCGAGCTTTGTTGGGCTGCGTTTCACTGGCGGTGGCGCTGCCGCCCATGGCTCTGGGCTATGACGGCCTTGGCTTCATGTTCGAGAACCTGTTCGCGGCCTTGCTTCTGTTCGCGACGGCGTTCGAGTACTGGAGAGGTCGCGATGAAGCCCCTGCCCTGACGATCGGCATCACCGCGCTCTATTCGGCCACAGCCACGTCCTTTGTACTGTGCGCCATGGTTCTCGCCTGGGATGGAAGACTGGTCCTGGGGCATGCGCCGAGCAACTGGGCCGAGGAACTGAGCCTGATCGTGGTCATCGCCAGCATGACCGGCATCGGCGCATTGTCGCTTGCCCTCAACCAGGGGCGTCTGGCCAGGCATCACCGCCGCGATGCATTGACCGATCCCTTGACCGGCCTGCTCAACCGGCGCGCGCTGTTCGACATGCATGGCAATGCGCCGGTCGGAGCCTTTACCGCGGTCGTCGTCTTCGACCTCGACAACTTCAAGACCATCAACGATGAATTCGGCCACGCGGCGGGCGACGAGGTGCTGAGAGTGTTTGCGAGCGAACTCGCAGGCAACCTTCGCCAGACCGATGTCGCCGCGCGCATGGGCGGCGAGGAATTCGCGCTGGTGCTGAAACGCACCCTGCCGGAGACCGTGGAGGCAGCGGCAGAGCGCATCCGGACCGCTTTCGCGGCGCGCCGGATAGAAACCGAGATGGGCTCGCTGACATGCACGGTCAGCGCCGGGTTTGCCTTCGGCGCCAAGGACGGCCCCAGCTTCGACAAGGTGCTCAGCGCCGCCGACAAGGCGCTCTACGACGCCAAACGCGGCGGCCGCAACCGCGTCGTCATCGCTTCTCCGTTCCGGCGCGCGAGCTGATCACGCCTATCAATACCAGCCTCTGATCGCGGGTGGACGAACGCGGCTCTATGCCGCCATGACGATCTCATTGAAGGTATCGAGATCGACATAGAAGACCTTGGTGATCTCCTCGATCAGATCGTCGTAGTCGCAGCCCTGTGATCTCAAGATGTTGATGGCAGCGATGATGTCGACGCGTTCGGTAAGCCGCCGCTTCTGGTAATCCTCGACGTAACGTTCCATGGCTGTCCCTTAGCCTGTGTGCCCAAACGCGTTTGAACGACAGAGATCGCAGGAGGGAAGCTAGGCAGCCTTGCTTGCGTGAAACTTGCTCGGCATTGGCCGTCCTCCTCGATCCGCGATAACCAGACTGATACGGAAGCGGCCGACTCACAAAGCCAAGGAAAAGACTAGCACGCGATGTTCGGCGTGCCAGAGACGTACAGTGATCTTTGAAGAAAGATTGAGCGCCCGCAGCGCACCTCGCGACTTCGTCATCCTTGGGCGTAGCGAACGCGAAGCGGAGCGAAGACCCAAGGATCCATGCCGTGACTTTAAAAGCGCCGCCACGGTGCAGTATCTGGGATCGATCAGTGCGCCGAAGAGGGTTTCTATTCTACGCCGATGCACTCTTCGGCGGATCTCACGGCATGGATCCCGGGGTCTGCACCGCGTCGCTTCGCTCCTTGCTACGCCCCAGGATGACGACGAGACGATTCTAGACGGTAAGGAACTTCCGCACATCAGCCCGGTCTAGATCTTCAGCCGGGCCGGTATGGACGATCTGGCCGCGGTCCATGATGTTGACCTCGTCGGCGAGCTCGCGGCAGAAGTCGAGATACTGCTCGACCAGCAGCACCGCGATGCCGGCCTGGTCGCGCAGATAGCGAATGGCGCGACCGATATCCTTGATGATCGAAGGCTGGATGCCTTCCGTCGGCTCGTCGAGCACCAGGAGTTTCGGCCGCATCACCAGCGCCCGACCGATGGCGAGCTGCTGCTGCTGGCCGCCGGACAGGTCACCGCCGCGGCGGCCGAGCATCTGCTTGAGCACCGGAAACAACTCGAAGACATGGGCCGGCACGTTGCGGTCGGCCCGCTTCAACGGCGCGAAGCCGGATTCGAGATTTTCCCGCACCGTGAGCAGGGGAAAGATCTCCCTGCCCTGCGGCACGAATGCGATGCCCGACCGGGCGCGGTCATACGCCGCGCTCCGGTCGAGCGCCTTCCCCTCGAAGGCAACGCTTCCGCTCGTCAGCCGGTGGTGGCCGACGATCGATCTCATCAAACTGGTCTTGCCGACACCATTGCGGCCGAGCACGCAGGTGATCTTGCCGGCGCCCGCCTTCAGCGACACGCCGCGCAGCGCCTGGGCGGCGCCGTAGTGGAGCGTGGCATTGGAAACTTCGAGCATGTCAGCGCCTTTTCCAGAAGCGGAGGAACGACAGATCGAAGCGATGGAATTGCACCCGCCACACCATGCTCATCTCCCCAGATAGACTTCGACGACGCGCTCGTCGGCCGAGACGAAGTCGAGTGTGCCTTCGGAGAGCACCGAGCCCTCGTGCAGGCAGGTGACCTTGACGCCAAGCTCCCGCACGAAATGCATGTCGTGCTCGACGACGATGACCGAATGATCGCGTGCGATATCCCTGAGCAGCCGCGCGGTTTCCTCGGTCTCGGCATCTGTCATGCCGGCGACCGGCTCGTCGACCAGCAACAGCTTCGGATCCTGTGCCAAGAGCATGCCGATCTCCAGCCACTGCTTCTGGCCGTGGCTGAGATTGGCTGCGATTTCGCCACGTTTGTCACCCAGCCGGATGATGCCGAGAATGTCATCGATCTGCCGCGCCTCGGCCGCGGAGCGGCGATGGAACAGCGCCGGGAAGATCGAGCGCGGTCCCTTCAGCGCCAGCATCAGATTGTCCTCGATCGTGTGGCTTTCGAAGACCGTCGGCTTCTGGAACTTGCGGCCGATGCCCATCATGGCGATCTCGGCCTCGTCATGCCGGGTCAGATCGACCTGGCCGTCGAAGAACACTTCGCCCTCGTCGGGCCGCGTCTTGCCGGTGACGATGTCCATCATCGTCGTCTTGCCGGCGCCGTTGGGGCCGATGATGGCCCGCATCTCGCCCTTGTCGAGCACCAGCGACAGATTGTTGATGGCGCGAAACCCGTCGAAGGAGACCGAGACGCCGTCGAGGTAGAGGATGGTGTTCGACTTGCTCATGGTCGCCTACTCCGCCGCCTGCGGTTCAGGGTCGGACAAGGACCATTCGCCTGGATTCCTTGCCGGCGAGCGCACGGGCTTCGATGTCGCGGGCGCCATTCCAACCCTGGCGCCGGTTTTTTCAGCAGCGGCGGCCGCGCGCAACGCCCTGGCATTGCCGCGCCAGCTATCCCACATGCCGACGATGCCCTTCGGCAGGAGCAGCGTGACGGCGACGAACAGGCCGCCGAGCGCGAACAGCCACAATTCCGGCAGCACGCCGGTGAACCAGGATTTCCCGGCATTGACGAGCAACGCACCGATGATCGGCCCGACGATGGTGCCGCGGCCGCCAACGGCTGCCCAGATCACCACCTCGATCGAGTTGGACGGCTCGAACTCGCCGGGATTGATGATGCCGACCTGCGGCACGTAGAGCGCGCCGGCAATGCCGGCCATCACGGCAGAGACCGTGAAGGCGAACAGTTTTACGTTCTCCGCCCGCCAGCCGAGGAAGCGCGTGCGGCTCTCGGCGTCGCGCACGGCCATCAGGAGCTTGCCGTATTTCGAGCCGACGATCGCCCAGGTCAGGAACACGGCAAGCGCCAGCATCACGGCGCTGGCCGCGAACAGTGCCGAGCGGGTCGCGTCGGCCTGCACGTTGAAGCCCAGAATATCCTTGAAATCGGTCAGCCCGTTATTGCCGCCGAAACCCATGTCGTTGCGGAAGAAGGCAAGCAGCAGCGCATAGGTCATCGCCTGGGTGATGATGGACAGATAGACGCCGGTGACGCGGCTGCGGAAGGCGAACCAGCCGAAGACGAAGGCAAGCAGGCCGGGCACCGCGAGCACCATGATCGCCGCGAACCAGAAATGGTCGAAACCGGTCCAGAACCAGGGCAATTCCTTGTAGTTCAGGAACACCATGAAATCCGGCAGGATCGGGTTGCCATAGACGCCGCGCGAGCCGATCTGGCGCATCAGATACATGCCCATCGCATAGCCGCCGAGCGCGAAAAAGGCGCCGTGGCCGAGCGAGAGGATGCCGCAATAGCCCCAGACCAGGTCGAGCGAAAGCGCCAGCAGCGCGTAGCAGAGATACTTGCCGGTCAGCGCCACGATATAGGACGGAATGTAGAACGCGCTCGCCGGGGACACTGCGAGATTGAGCAGCGGCACGATGATGGCGACAGCCAACAGGATGAAGATGGTGATGGCGATGCGGCGGTCCGCGCCGGCGGCGAAGAAGCGCCCGGTGATCATGCTTCCACCGCCCTGCCCTTGAGCGCGAACAGGCCGCGCGGGCGCTTCTGGATGAACAGGATGATCAGCACCAGCACGACGATCTTGCCGAGCACGGCGCCCGCGTAAGGCTCGAGGAACTTGTTCACGATACCGAGCGAAAACGCCCCGACCAGCGTGCCCCACAGATTGCCGACGCCGCCGAAGACGACGACCATGAAACTGTCGATGATGTAGCCGCGGCCGAGATTGGGCGAGACGTTGTCGATCTGGCTGAGCGCGACGCCGGCAATGCCGGCAATGCCGGAGCCGAGCGCGAAGGTCAGCGCGTCGACCCATGGCGTCCTGATGCCCATCGAGGCGGCCATGCGCCGGTTGGCGGTGACGGCGCGCATCTGCAACCCCCAGGACGTACGCTTCATCACGTAGAGCAGCACGCCGAAGACGGTGAGCGCGAAGACCAGGATCCAAAGCCGGTTCCAGGTGATCGCAAGCTGTCCGACATTGAACGAACCCGACATCCAGGAGGGGTTGCCGACCTCCTGGTTGGTCGGTCCGAAGATCGAGCGTACGGCCTGCTGCAGGATCAGCGACACGCCCCATGTCGCCAGCAGTGTTTCCAGCGGCCGTCCGTAGAGGAAGCGGATGACGCCGCGCTCGATGGCGAGACCGACGATCGCGGCAACCAGGAAGGCAAGCGGCAGCGCGATCACCAGCGACCAGTCGAACAGGCCGGGAAAGGATGTGCGGATCACCTGCTGGACGACGAAGGTGGTGTAGGCGCCGAGCATGACCATCTCGCCATGCGCCATGTTGATGACGCCCATGACGCCGAAGGTGATGGCAAGGCCGATGGCGGCAAGCAACAGCACCGACCCCAGGGAAATGCCGTACCAGATGTTCTGGCCGGCATCCCAGAAGGCCAGCGTCGAATTGATGTTGGCGATCGCTGCGGTCGCGGCTTCCTTCACGGCTCCCGAAGCATTCGCCTCGACCGAAGTCAGCAGTGAAACCGCGTCGCGATCGCCCCGCGCCCCGATCAGCGCCACGGCTGCAAGCTTGTCGGCCTCCGGCCGATCCGAGACCAGGACCGATGCGGCGCGGGCCTGTTCGAGCAGAGCCTTGACGCTGGCGACGGTCTCATTGGCGATCGCCGCGTCGAGCGGCTCGATGTTGGCCGCGTCGGGTGTCTTGAACATTGTGTCGGCGGCACTGATGCGCACTGCCGGATCCTTGGCGCCAAGCGTCAGCGTGCCCAGCGCGTCGCGGATGGTGCGGCGCAGCGTGTTGTTGACAGTGATCTTGGTTATGTCGTCCTCGGAGGCCTCGCCAGCTGCCTCACCGCTTAGCGGGTCAAAAAGCTGGACGCTTTCATCGCCTTCCTTGCCGATAAACACCATCGAGTCGGCGGTGCGAATGTAAAGATTGCCGTCAGCCAATGCAGCAAGCGCCGGTTCGGTGGCGGGATCGCCTGTGGCGGTCAATTCGTGAACGACGGCTCCCGTCTCGGAAAAGTCCGTTACCGTCGCGAACTTGGCAATAATTGCACGCAGATCGGCTTCCGCGGCGCCCGAAGACGACAGCGTCGTCAGCAGGAACAAAAGCGTCAGGCCCATCGCATGGAAAATCTTCATCGGGTCTTGGTGATCCTTGAAGGTTGAATGGGCGTCCGGACAGTGGAGGAAACCGTCCGGACGCGCGCGGTCTTGGGCATGGACCGCAAGGTCCAGCCCGGGAGGATCAGTTCGTGCCCTTGCCGCCGCACTTGCCCGTAGCGACGTTGAAGTTGCCGCAGGACAGAGGCTTGCGCCAATCGGAGATCAAATCTTTGGAGTCCGGCAAATAGTCGGACCATTCGTCGCCCATCACGAGACCAGGTGTCTTCGAAACCGTTTCGAATTGGCCATTGGCCTGGATCTCACCGATCAGCACCGGCTTGGTGATGTGGTGGTTCGGCATCATCGTCGAATAGCCGCCGGTCAGGTTCGGCACCGAAACGCCGATCATGGCATCGATGACCTTGTCCGGATCGGTGGTGCCGGCCTTCTGGACCGCCTTCACCCACATGTTGAAGCCGATATAGTGGGCTTCCATCGGATCGTTGGTGGTGCGCTTGTTGTTCTTGATGAACTTGTGCCAGTCGGCGATGAACTTCTTGTTCTCGGGCGTGTTGACGCTCTCGAAATAGTTCCAGGCGGCGAGATGGCCGACCAGCGGCTTGGTGTCGAGACCGGCAAGTTCTTCCTCGCCGACCGAGAAGGCCATGACCGGGATGTCCTCGGCCTTGATGCCCTGGTTGCCGAGTTCCTTGTAGAACGGCACATTGGCGTCGCCGTTGACGGTCGAGACGACAGCGGTCTTCTTGCCGGCCGAACCGAACTTCTTGATCGCCGAAACTTCCGTCTGCCAGTCGGAGAAACCGAACGGCGTATAGTTGGTCATGATGTCCTCGGCCGCGACGCCCTTCGCCTTCAGATAGGCTTCGAGAATCTTGTTGGTGGTGCGCGGATAGACGTAGTCGGTGCCTTCAAGCACCCAGCGCTTCACCGAGCCGCCATCTTCGCTCATCAGGTAGTCGACCGCCGGGATCGCCTGCTGGTTTGGCGCGGCGCCCGTGTAGAACACGTTGCGCTCGCTTTCCTCGCCTTCATACTGGACGGGATAGAACAGGATGTTGTCGAGCTCGGAGAATACCGGCAGCACAGATTTGCGTGATACCGAGGTCCAGCAGCCGAACACCGCGGCGACCTTGTCCTTGGAGATCAGCTCGCGCGCTTTTTCGGCGAACAGCGGCCAGTTTGAAGCCGGATCGACGACAACGGCCTCGAGCTTCTTGCCGAGCAGGCCGCCCTTGGCGTTCTGCTCGGCGATGAGCATCAACATAGCATCCTTCAGCGTCGTCTCCGAAATCGCCATGGTCCCCGACAGCGAATGCAGGATGCCGACCTTGATCGTATCGTCGGCCGCCCTGGCGGGCGCCGACATCAGCAGGCCGGCGGCGACCGCACCTGCCGAGAATATTTTTGTTATTGTCGAGAAATTACCCCTCATAGCGAAGACTCCCAAGCTGGTTGATTGCACCGCAACAATGCAATGCAACCCCCATGCCAACCGCCTCCTGGGCATAGAAAATCGGCAAATAGACGAACATTATCAGGCAGTTATTATATTAGATTGAGCAAATCAAAGAGAGCCGGTTAAAAATTGGTTGAGGGAATTTTGCGCAGCGCATACGGCATCTGCCTAAATTTTGCCCATTTTCGGCAAATGCCTAGATTTTGGCCTAAACGCACAGGTCGCGAATTACAAATTTGCGGCACAGCGCAAAAATAGGGCAAGCTCGCTGCTCAACCGAGCGACGTCATGGCATCCCTGATTTCACGCATTTTCATCGGCATGGTGTTTCTGGCGACAGCAACCGGGGCCGCGCGGGCCGACTTCAGCGACGGCAAGATGCCCGACGGCACTTATCACTGCGAAGTCTATCTGCTCGGCATGTTCCTCAGCCTCGGCGACATCACCATCAAGGGAAATGTCTATACGGGCCCTGTCACCTTCGGCACCGCCCAACAGGGTTACAATTATCAGATGGATGCCAACGGCGTCATCACCTGGCTGGGGCCATTGGGCGGCTACACCACCGGCGGCAACGCGCTGTCGATGACCCAGGCGACGCTGGACGGCCAGGACCCGCCCTCCTTCGACATCATCATGAAGCAGCCCGACGGCGCCTTCACCGCCTCGACCTGCACCAAGAACTAAAACGAAAAAAAGGCGCGGAACCCTGTCGGGCCCCGCGCCAGCAGGCAGTCGGGAGGTTAGATCGTCTTGGCCGACATCTGGGCGGCGATGTAGTCGGCCTGGCGGATCGCCAGCGACACGATGGTGAGTGTCGGGTTTTCCGCGGCACCCGTGGTGAACTGGCTGCCGTCCGACACGAACAGGTTCTTGATGTCGTGCGTCTGGCCATGCTTGTTGACGACGCCGTCTTGCGCCTTCTCGCTCATCCGGTTGGTGCCGAGATTGTGGGTCGAGGGATAGGGCGGCGTCGGAAAAGTGCGTGTGGCGCCGACCGCTGCGTAGAGCGCCGAAGCCTGCTTGTAGGCATGGTTGCGCATCGCGGTGTCGTTGGGATGGTCGTCGAAATGCACATCGGCGATAGGCATGCCGTGCTCGTCCTTCTCGTCGGCATGCAGCGTGATGCGGTTTTCCGCGCGCGGCATGTCCTCGCCGACGATCCACAGGCCCGCCATACGGTCGTAATGGTCGAGCGCCGTGGTGAAGGAGCGGCCCCAACTGCCCGGATCGAGGAACGCCGCCATGAACGGCAGGCCGAGCGACAGCGTCTCGAACTCGTAGCCGCCGACGAAGCCGCGCGATGGATCGTGGCGCGCCTCGTCGCGGATGATGCCGGCCATGGTAGTGCCGCGATACATATGCACGGGCTTGTCAAAGATGGCATAGACCGAGCCCGTGGTGTGGCGCATGTAGTTCTTGCCCACCTGCCCCGACGAATTGGCGAGGCCATGCGGGAACTTGGCTGATTGCGAGTTAAGCAGCAGCCGCGGGCTTTCGATGGAGTTGCCAGCAACGGCGACGATGCGGGCCTTCTGCTCCTGCAGTTTGCCGTCCTTGTCAGCATAGACCACGCCGGTCACCTTGCCCGAGGCGTCATGATTGATCTTGACCGCCATGGCGTTCGGCCGGACTTCGAGATGGCCGGTCGCCTCCCCCTTAGGGATTTCGGTGTAGAGCGTCGACCATTTGGCGCCCCACTTGCAGCCCTGGAAGCAGAAGCCGGTCTGCTGGCATGAATTGCGGTCGTCGCGCTCGACCGAATTGATCGCCATGTTGCCGGTGTGGCATTCCTTGTAGCCGAGCTTGTCGGCGCCGGCCTTCAGCACCTTGAAGTTGTTGTTGCCGGGCAGCCGCGGCCAGTCATTGGTGCCGGTCACCCCCATCTTGGCTTCCGCCTTGGCGTAATAGGGCTCCATCTCGGCCAATGTGACCGGCCAGTCCAGAAGGTTGGCGCCTTCCAGCCTGCCGTAGGTCGACAGCGTCTTGAACTCATGTTCCTGGAAGCGCAGCGACGCTCCGGCCCAGTGCGTGGTCGAACCGCCGACCGACTTGACGATCCACGCCGGCAGGTTCGGAAAATCCTTGGCCACACGCCAGTCGCCTGAGGTCGTGCGCTTGTCCTTCCAGGCGAGTTGGGCAAAGGAATCCCACTCGTCGTTGATGAAATCCTCATATTCGTGTCGCGCGCCGGCCTCGAGGATAACGACGTCGATGCCTTTCTGCGCAAGTTCGTTGCCGAGCGTACCGCCACCGGCGCCCGAGCCGATGATGACGACCACGTCATCGTTCTTCAGATCAAATGCTGCTGCCATGGTTTCCTCCCATGAAATCAATTGGATGCGGTTGAGCCAGGCAGCTCAGAGCCACTCGATGTCGTTGAAGCCTCGCGCGATGTAGCCGCCCTTGGAATAGGCCTCGCCCTCGTAGCCGAAGATCGGCCAGACCTCCTTCTGGTTGTAGAGGCTTACGACGAGGCCGCTGCGAACCGCCTGGAAGAAGGGTGAGCTCTCGATGTCCTTGAGCAGTGCGACCCGCTGCTCTTCCCAGCCAAGCCCGCGGTAGCCGTCCTTGCCGGCCTTCTTGTCGAGGTCGGCGATCCCGTTTTCGATCAGCGCCTTGTGGGCCGCATCCTTGCCGGCCATCTCGTCATGGCCCTTGACGGCGACAGCGTAATATTTGTCCGGAACCTGATCGTGCGGATAGATGTCGCGCGCCACCTGGATCAGCGTCGCCATCGTCTCGGGTTTCAGCGCCGATGTCTCAAGCCCCCAGGCATGTTCGGGGCTGATCACGGCGCTGCCGGAAATGACGAGCATCGCGCCGATGCCGCCGCGTTTGAGAAGCTCGCGCCGTGACAGGCCAGGCTTCCTTTCGTAGCCAGGCTTACTCTCATAGATCGTGACCATACTTTCCTCCCTGCTTGCTGTTCGCACCCTGAGGTGCCGTTGCTGGCGTCGCGCCGGTTCGCGCGGCGGGTTATCTCCTATTGGAAGCGCCCCCCACGCTGCAGGACCTCGATCTTGTAGCCGTCGGGGTCCTCGATGAAGAAAAAGCGGGCGATGAGTGAACCGTCGCGATCGAACTCTACGATCTTCTTCGGGTTAAGGCCGAGGGCGCCAAGCCGGTCGTGTTCGCTGTCGAGATCGGCGACCGAAACCGCGAGATGACCATAGCCATCGCCGAGCGCATAAGGCTCCTGCCGACCCTTGTTGACGGTCAACTCGACTTCGAAAGGTGTATCGGCGTTGCTGAGGTAAACGAGCGTGAAAGTCTCGAAATCCAGCCGTTGGGCGACATCGAGGCCGAAGGCCTTGTTGTAGAAATCGATGGACCGGATCTCGTCGAGAACCCGGATCATGGTGTGGATCGCCTTCGCCAAATCAGTCTCCGCAGCTTTCATGCTTCGAAGATGATTATGCGCGCCGGCCAGGAAAGGTGGTGGCAGCCGATTACCACGCCTGGGACAGGAAAACGGCTAGTCTCATGCCGTCTCAAGGACGAAAGTCTGATTGCCGTTGTCGGCGGTCCGACCGAAGATGCAATCGCAGGCAGTGTTCAAAAGGCGCCGGCGGCTCCGTCGGCACCCAAGACCAACAAAAACGGGAGGTAACAATGTGCCGAGTCTTTGCCGCGCAGGATCCGGAAGGCTATCGCCAGATCAACCGGTCGATCCGCATCGACGGACATTCGACCAGCATCCAGCTCGAGGCGACGTTCTGGGCCCTGCTCGATGAAATCGCCGAAAGCCAGAACCTGACGACGCCCAAATTCATCTCGAAGCTGTACGACGAGGCCATCGAGATCAACGGCGAAATCCCGAACTTCGCCTCCATGCTGCGGACGACCTGCGCGCTCTATCTGCGCGGCCATCGGCCCGACATGGATGAGCGAATGGCGTTGAAGCGGGAAGCGGCCTAGAGAAATTTCAGGAAAAGAGTGAAACAGTTTTCCTGGGAAAAGCGCGTGGCGCTTTCCCTTGGGAATTGCGACAAAACAAAGAGTTAGGGCGGTTTTCGGTGAAACCGTGGACCGCTCTAGCGCCCTTCCGCAGCGATTTCGAGCGCCAGCCGGCCCATATCGGCAAAGAGTTCCTGGCGTTCGGAATAGTCGGTCAGTTCGCCGGTAACCAGATTGTCGACGACGGTCAGCAGCGATAACGCCCTCGCTCCGAAATGCGCCGCGATGCGGTAGAGCGCGCTGGTTTCCATGTCCACGGCCAGCGCTCCAAGCGCTCTTGCTTCGGCATAGCGGGCATGCGCTTCAGGATGGTAGAATATGTCGGTACAGGCCGTCAGACCGGCGTGGTGTTCGATGCCGAGTTCGGCTGCCTTGGCCAATGCGCAAGCGAGAAGGCCCGCATCCGGGCCGGCGTCGGCGTCGTAAAGGCCAAAGACCTGACCGTTCTCGGTATTTTCCGGCCGAGCCCATCGCGAGATCACCAGACTACGCAGTTTGACCTCCGCGCTCAGCCCGCCGCAGGTGCCGGTGCGGATCAATGTTCGGACGCCATAATAGCCAAGCAATTCATGGGCATAGATCAGGAACGATGAAACACCGATACCCGTCGCCTGAATGCTGACCGGCTGGCCCCGAAACAGACCGGTAAACCCGAGCGAACCCCGCCGGCGGTTGACGCAGCGCGGGGCTTCCAGGAATGTCCGCGCCATCCATTCGGCGCGCTGCGGGTCACCCGGCAGCAATACCGTATCGGCGTAGTCGCCCCTGTTTGCTTCGATGTGCGGCGTCAACAGCTGCTCCCGAACTCGCCTGCCCTTCACCCGCAATCATGGCGTTGTCAGCGCGTTGCGCAAGGGCAGAGCAGCAGGAGCACCTAATTTACGATTCGAGCACGTCCTTGACGATCGTCGCCAGTTGCTTGAGCGAGAACGGCTTCGGCAGGAACCCGAATTGCGCGTCCGCCGGTAGGTTCCTGGCGAATGCGTCCTCGGCATAGCCGGACACGAAGACGAACTTGATGTCCGGCTGACGCTTGCGCAATTCGCCAAGCAGGGTCGGCCCGTCCATTTCCGGCATCACCACGTCCGAAACGACGATGTCGACCTTGCCGCCAAGCGCTTCGAACACTTCCAGTGCCTCGACCCCCGAGGACGCCTCGTGCACCGTATACCCGCGCGAGGTCAGCGCCCGCATGCCGCCCATGCGCACGGCATCCTCGTCCTCGACCAGCAGCACCGTGGCGGAACCGGACAGGTCCTTGGTGCTGTCGGCCGGCTTGGCCGGCGCCGCGCTCGGCGCTTCACCGGGCTCGGCCGCCGCCTTTGCTTCTGCGATGTGACGCGGCAGGAAGATGCGGAAGATCGATCCCTTGCCGACTTCGGAATCACAGAAAATGAAGCCGCCGGTCTGCTTGATGATGCCGTAGACCATGGACAGGCCAAGGCCCGTGCCCTTGCCGACTTCCTTGGTGGTGAAGAACGGCTCGAAGATCTTCTTCAGCACGTCCGGCGCGATGCCGCTGCCGGTGTCCTCGACTTCGACCACGACATAGTCGGCCGCGGTGAGTTCGCGGTAGGGGAAGGTCTTGCATTCCTCGGTGGTGACATTGCGGGTGCGCACCGTGAGATCGCCGCCGGCCGGCATTGCATCGCGCGCGTTGACCGCCAGGTTGACCACCACCTGCTCGAACTGGCCGATATCGACCTTGACCGGCCACAGGTCGCGGCCGTGGTCGACCTTCAGCTTGATGTCGTTGCCGACCAGGCGGGCAAGCAGCATCCTGAGATCGGCGAGCACGTCCGTCAGGTTCAGCACTTCCGGCCGCAGCGTCTGCTTGCGCGAGAAGGCCAGCAGCTGCCTGACCAGCGAAGCCGCCCGGTTGGCATTCTGCTTGATGTTCATGATGTCGGGGAAGGACGGATCCGACGGCCGGTGATTGGTCAAAAGCAGGTCCGACGCCATGATGATGGCGGTCAGCACGTTGTTGAAATCGTGCGCGATGCCGCCGGCAAGCTGCCCGACCGCCTGCATCTTCTGGCTTTGCGCCATCTGGCCTTCGAGCGCCTTCTGCTCGGTCGTGTCGACGGCGTAGACGATGGCCGATTCCTCGGCGCCCTCGCCGCCGGTTCCGTCGGCGACGGCATTGACGTAGAAACGGATATGCCGGTCTTCGTTGCCGGGCAGCACGGTGTCGATGGGATCGATGTCGGCCTGCCGTTGCCTGGCCTTTTCGAAGGCGGCGGCAAAGGCCGGCCGGTCGCGCCCGTGGATCACCGTATCGAGCCGCACCCGGCGATCCACGGCATCCCGATCGACGACCGAGGAAAACAGCGACAGGAACGGCGCATTGGTGCGCAGGATGCGCCCGCTGGCATCGACGCCGGCGATCGCCATCGGCGTCGAATTGAAGAACCGGGTGAAGCGCACTTCCGAAGCGCGCAGATCGGCGGAAGCATCCTCGCCCTGCGTGCGGTTGAGCACGATCGTGCGCGTCGGGCCGCCGATACCTTCCCGGCTGGCCGAAACGCGATGCATGAAGCGCACCGGCAGCGCTTCGCCCGTCATCGTCGTCAGGTCGAGATCGATGACGGCGTTGCGTGTCGTGCCGGGATCGGCCTTGACCGAGCGCACCAGCGCCATGCCGTCACCCGCGACGATATCGGGCAAGCTCACCGCGCCAGGCGTGAAGCTGGCGAGATCGATGCCCAGCCATTCGGCGAGCGTGGCGTTGATGTAGGTGACGCGGCCGTCCTGATCGGCGGAGAAGAAGCCGGCCGGGGCGTGGTCGAGATGGTCGATGGCCTTCTGCAGGTCGAGGAAGAAACGCTCCTGCTCGGCCCGCTCCTGGGAAATATCGGCGAGTTGCCAGGCCAGCATCGGCAGCCGCTGGCCCGGAACGCTGAAGGCGCGCGCACGGGCGCGGTACCAGCGGGCGCCCGGTTCGGCGCCGGGCCGGATCGATTGCGCCAGCCGGAATTCCCCGTCGCCGGGCTGGCCGTCACGCAGGCCGGAGGCCAGCCGGTAAATGGTCACCGAGGCCTCGGGGACATCCGAAAGCAGCCCTTCTACCGTCTTCAGGTCGGCGGCCGAAGAGGCTCCGGTCATGTCGGCATAAGCCCGGTTGGCGTAGACGACGCGGCCCTTGGTGTCCGTGACCAGGAGCCCCTGCGACATCGAATCGACGAAGGCCTTCGAGAGTTCGTCGCCGGTCGAGCGAGGCGTGATCTGGACGAAGCCGATCGCGGTCGCGAACAGGAAGCCGACGCCGATCATCGCCAGCACGCCGAGCATGCCGAGCAGGAAGGGATCGCCAAGGCGCTCGCGGAACAGGCCGAAGACGATCGCGGCCCCCGTCAGAACGACGATGAAGATGATGAGCCGGGTGACCGCGCCGGGTCGCGTGTTCTGGTCGACGATCGGTACCGGATAGAAATCGGCTCGCGCTTCCTTGGCCATATGCCCCCTGCTCGTGAAGTCCGATGTTCCGACACCCGCCCCCTAATGCATGTCGCCCAAAAATGATTTCGGTTTTGGGAAAACGACCTGCATGAAAACAAGGACCTAAGGCGCGTCGCATGAATCGGCTTCAGCGCGACGCGCTTTAGCCGGTTGAATCACATTCTCCTAGTCCGGAAAAGGCCCGGGCGGCAAATGTCAGATAAAAATGATGCCGACCGGCCCTCCTAGTGTTTCAAGCTGTTCACGATGCGTGAAAGGTAACTTGCGGTGGCCAGCCGCAACGGTCTAGTGTCGCCTCACTTTCCAAAACCGACCAGGGGAAACCAATGCAGTGGCTGGATAGCGTGGCGGGCCCCGGTTATGCGGCAGCACTCCTGTGGACCTTCGCCGCGCTGATCCTGCTGGTCATCGTGCTTGTCATCATCAGGCTAGTCCGCAACCTGACCTTCGGCACCTTTGTCGCCGGCGGCCGCAACCGCAAGACGCGGCTGGCCGTCATGGACGCCACCGCCGTCGACAGCCATCGCCGGCTGGTGCTGGTGCGCCGCGACGATATCGAGCACCTGCTTCTGATCGGCGGCCCGACCGATGTCGTCGTCGAACGCGATATTCGCCTTGCCGCGCCGCGCCGTCCGGCGCTGACCGGAGATGGCGGCCTGCAGCCTGTCCCGGCCACCGCGGCCCCGGCAAAGCCGCGGTCGCCCCAGCCCG